>NZ_JAAKYA010000071.1:0-82727 GCF_011044775.1 Limisphaera ngatamarikiensis
GACCTTGGCCCGGTCATGCAGGCAATGCTGGGTCAAAGCGGGATGGCCAAAGCCAGAGATTTGGCGTCCGCGCGTCATGGCCTTCCGTACTGTGACTGCCGGAGGCAATAACGTCAACAAAAATCCCTTGGGCGTTTCGGTTTGCTTCGTTGGCAGGGGACCTGGGCTGGCGGCACTTTGAGCTGGCGACTCTGACCGGACGAGGACAAGCGGTGTTCGTTTTCCGATCGGGGCAATCTGAGCGAGAAAGATTGTTACCCGGGCGGAGAGGACGCCTTTGTCGAAACGGGTCGTTGCGCCAAAAGTAACTGTTACCCGCCATCAACACCGAAATGAGCCAACAAACCAAACGCGAAGTGCTGGCCAAACTGCGGCGTGCCCACGCCCGGGCCGGCAGCCTCTACAAACGTCAACTGCTCGACCCAGCGGTCAGCTTGTTGGGCCACCACCGCAAGGCCGCCAGCGGTCACCCCGCTGATCAACGCCGTGTGCGCCGGCGCGCCGGGGCACCTGATCCACCACTGCCTGCCGACCCTCAAGCTGGAGCCGAAGCGACGACGGGGGCGGCGCAGACGCCCAATGCGCGGGTGCTGGCGGCGGCGGAAGTCAGCCCGCAAGCCAGGGCCCCCCTTGCAAGCCCTGCATGCCACGCTCAACCCCTTCCAACTGGCTCGGGACATGGAGCCGCAGAAGAGGGCGATCGAAGCCCGGCGACATGGAGCGGCTTGAAGGCGCGGGAAACTGGGATCAAAAAAACTGCGCCGACAGCGGGAGCAAAGCCGGGCCGAGCGCCCGCGAGCGTTGGCTTCCTTGGTTTCCAATGTGGGGATCAACAGGGTAACAGCTATTTTGGCGCAACGGGCTTCCCGCCCGCCCCGCGCCGGGTAAAAGTTACTTTTTGGCGCACAAGGGCCCTCGAGCCCCCAAACAACCGGGAAGCCCCCGCCCAAAACGGGCCCTGTCCCGTGCCGGGTGACCGGACCCGCCTCACGCGCCCACATCAACGGACTTCCGGCGCATCCGTGCCGGGTTCCAGAGGCCCTGATGGTGGGGCTCAACCCGGGTCTGCCTCCCGGGTCCGAGCCTGCAGGGGCGGCGTGCGCCCATGCGGTCCGTAACGGGTCAGATTTGTTCCAGATACAGTTGCCGGTTCCGCCAGAGGTACAACGCGCCGCTCCACAACGTCAGCACCACCGCCACCCACAACAGTCCCCACGCCACCACCGGCAGCCACGGCCGGAACAACCCGGCCAAACCCTCGGGCCATTCCCGCGTGGCCAGCAACAACAGCAACGCCACCACCGCCACCATCTGGCTGGAGGTCTTGTGTTTGCCGTACCGTTCTGCCGCCAACACGAGTTGTCGCGACGCCGCCAGAAGCCGCAGTCCCGTAATCGCCAGCTCCCGCACCACCACCACAATGGCCATCCATGCATGCACCTGCACCGGCCATTGCGTATCCAGCCGACCCCGTTCCACCAGGGCAATGAACACCGCACACACCAGCACCTTGTCCACGAGCGGGTCCATCAGAACGCCAAACGCCGTGATCTGACCGCGGTCGCGGGCGATCCGGCCGTCAAAGAAATCCGTCACCGCCGCGGCGATAAACAGCACCAGCGCCGCCGTGTCCCCGAACGGCGGTCGCCCCAGCAACAACACCACCAGCAACACCGTCAGGGCCAGACGCGACGCGGTGAGCCTGTTCGCCAGATTCATCGCACCGGATGGTTCGCAACTCCGCCCCCGGGGGCAAGCCCGGAACCTGCACTTGGAGAAACCCGGGTCCAGCCTCGGGCGCGACCGTTTCAAACCCATCCCGAAGCGAGACCCGCTCCGGTCAAACCCGCCCGGAGCGACCGGTTCCACGGAAGCCCGGGGCCGTATTGAATCCGCCGCCAGGGCAGTTGACCCCGGGAGACTTCGCACCTCCACTGCCCGGTTCCCCCGCGACCCCTGAAAAAGAAAACCCCTGTCGGGTGCAGACGGCCCGCTGAGACACGCGGATAATCAGCGGCGATTCAGAAGGAATCGAACCCGACAGGGGTTACCTGGTTTCCCGCCTTCCCACCCCCGTGAGGGCGGACCAGAAAACCGAGCGAACGAACGAAACCTGAACCCAACAACACCGGCCGGATTTCAACCCGGCAAAATATTCACGCCGGCAGCGGCAAAACCTGCCCAGTATTCGCCCCTTGTGCCGGCGACAACGGCCGATCCGCAACGCCGTAGTGGAATCCGGTTTCGTCCTCGTAGCCGACTGGCGCAAAGTGAGCCGCCACCAGGCTCACCAAACACGCCAGCCCGCTCAGCCCTGCGTAGATGGTCAGGATTTCCATCACGGCTTAGGAGTCAGCACATGCGATGCCACGGGCCCGTGAAGCCGTTTTTCGCGCGTTTTCAAGGCCCAACCGCGTTCTGGTTGTCCAGTTCCGAGACAGCCTCTGTCCTGTTCCTGGACATGTCCGGACAGGTTACCCCGGGGGATCCGGTCCGGGTGCGGGATCGGCCGGGTCCGCTCGGAACGGCGGCTGCTCTGCGCAGGGTGTGTATCTCGGGTTTTACGGACTGACAGAACCGCCGTTTGAGTTGACGCCGAACCCGCGGTTCCTGTTCTTCAGCGCAAAACACCGCGAGGCGTTCAACCACCTGCTCTACGGCATCCGCGAGCGCAAGGGCTTTGTCCAGTTGACCGGCGAAGTCGGCGCGGGCAAAACCACCCTTTGCCGCGCGCTGCTGGATCAACTGAATGGTGACCACTACGCCACCGCGCTGATTCTCAATCCGGCGCTGAACGCGGATCAGCTCATGCGGGCCGTGGCCCGCGAGTTCGGCCTCGAGACGCCGCCCGGGGCGGACCGGTTGGAAGCCCTGGCTGCCCTGAACCGCCACCTGCTCGAACTGGCCGCGCAGGGCCGGGAAGCCGTCCTCATCATTGACGAGGCCCAGGACCTCACCGATGAGTTGCTCGAACAGGTGCGTCTGCTGTCCAACCTCGAGACACACGACCGGAAACTGCTGCAGATCGTGTTAATGGGCCAACCCGAACTCCGGGATCGCCTCGACCGACCTCACCTGCGCCAGTTGCGACAGCGGATCACCGTCCGTTTTCATCTCCGGCCATTGACCCGCGCCGAATTGATCCGTTACGTCCAGCATCGGTTGGCCGTATCCGGGGCCAGGGGCACGCCGTATTTCACCCTGCCCGCCCTCTGGCGCGTCTACCGTTACAGCCGCGGCATCCCGCGCCTAGTCAACGCCGTCTGCGACAAGGCCCTGCTTGCCGGTTTCGTCCACCAAACCCATCGGATCGACTTCAAGCTGGTGGGACGGGCCATCCGCGAACTTGAGGGAGACATCCGCGTATGAGTCTCATCAACGACGCCCTTCAACGCGTGCAGGCTGTCCAACGGGCCCGTGAGAACTCAGACCACCCAACCGGGGTCGACTGGCAGCCGGCTCCGGTGCCGCGGTCGGGTCCCGCTCCGTGGATCCTGCTCGCCTCGGGCATGTGCCTCGGCGCCGGCCTCATTCTGGTGGGCTTCTGGTGGCGTGAGCATGCCCGGGAACAAACCCCTGCCGCGGCGGCCACGGCCGGCGCCGCGGCGGTGATCCACGGGCTTGCACTGCAGTCCAACCCTGCGCCCGCCCTTCCCCAAACCGAGGCGTCCGGAGTGGGCGTTGTTCCGGCCCGGGCCGATAAACCGGTCGGGCTGGCCAACCCGCCAGGCCCCGTTGCAGCTGCGTCCTCGGACCGGTCGGCGGCGCCCGAAGCCCCATCCCCCACCCCCACCCCGGCCTCCCCACCCACCGGGCAGCCAGAACCATCGCCGGCGGACCCACTCACGGGGCCTGTCCCATTGGCTGTACCGGACCTGAAACTCCAGGGGCTTATCTATCACCCGGAGCGACCGGTGGCCGTGCTCAATCACAGGAGCGTGGGGCCGGGGGAAACCGTCCAGGGTTGGACGGTCGTTCGGATTGAGCCCCGCTGCGTGATTGTGACGGGGTACGGTCGCACCAACGTGTTGGAACTTCCATGAAGCGGACCGGGTCGGCACTCTGGGGCGCATGAGGTTTTTGGGTCGCCATTTGGAACGGTCGCCCGTCACCGCCCGGGCCCTGCCGTTCTTTGTGTTTTTGATTCTGACGGCGGCGCAGGACTTCTTCGGTGACGCGGGCCGGTTCTGGATTTACCTGTTCAAAACGGCCGTGGGCGCATGGCTGATTTGGGAAATGCGGCCGTTTGTGCCGGAGATGCGGTGGGCCTTCAGTTGGGAAGCCGTCGGGGTGGGCGTGTTGGTCTTTGTGCTCTGGGTTGGCCTGGATCCCTTTGTCCCAAAGAACCACCTCTTTTTCAAACCCAGCGAAGGGGGGTGGAACCCGCACGAAACCTTCGGTCAGAATTCCGCCCTGGCCTGGGTGTTCATTCTTGGGCGCATTCTGGGTTCCAGTCTTGTGGTGCCGCCCCTGGAGGAGGTCTTCTACCGGTCGTTTCTCTACCGGTGGTTCATCCGCGTCGATTTCTGGAACCTGCCATTGAACCATCGCCACGCGCTCTCGTGGGGGGTCACCTCCCTCATCTTCGGCCTTGTGCATTACGAATGGCTTGCCGGGATCCTGTGCGGGCTGCTCTACCAGTGGCTTGTACTGCGCAAGAACCGGCTGGGCGATGCCATGACCGCCCACGCCATCACCAACTTTCTCCTCGGCCTTTACATTGTGCTGCGCGGCGCCTGGACCTTCTGGTGAAGCCCGTTCACCCCGGCGCCGGCAGCACGCAACACCCGCCCCATGAGTACGTCAGCCGCGGAGAACCATGGGCAGGCAAGCAACCCCGCACCCGGCTCCGGCGGTGCGTGCCCGCCCTGTGTCCTGTACGAAGACGAGCATTTGTTGGTGGTCCATAAACCGGCCGGTTGGAACACCCACGCGCCTTCGCCCTGGGCCGGGGAGGGGATTTACGACTGGCTCCGCAACCGCGAACCGCGCTGGGCCCGGCTGGCCATCGTCCAACGCCTCGACAAAGAAACCAGTGGCATCCTGGTCTTCAGCAAGACCGAGCTGGCCAACCGGTCCCTCACCGAACAGTTCACTCAGCACAGGGTGCAAAAACGCTACGTGTTTTGGACCGACCGACCCGCCCCGCGCCGGGCCTGGACCACGCGTTCGGCGCTCGACCGGGCCGGACCCCGGCGCATCAGCCGCACCCCGACGGCGCACCCCTCCGACGCCATCACCCGCTTCGAGATGGACCCGGAACCCGTGGCGATTACCGTTCCCTGGGCCGTGGGTACTGCCTGGCCGGCCAGCCTGCGCATTTGGCAGGGCCGGGCCTGGCCTGTAACCGGCAAGACCCACCAGATCCGCACCCACGCAGCCGCCGAGGGAATCCCCATCCTCGGCGACTCCCTCTACCATGGCACGCCCTGGGCCCGCCTTTGTCTCCACGCCGAGGAATTGGAACTGGTTCACCCCGCCACAGGCCGGCCCATCCGGTTCACCGCGCCCGCTGACTTTTTGACCTGGCCCGGTCATTGGTTGCGCAAGGCCGTGATCGAACCGGATCTTACGGACGCCCACCGATGCGTCCACGGCGCCGCCGACGGTTGGCCCGGCCTTTATTTGGACCGCCTTGGCCCTTGTTTGCTCGCAACGGCGGACCGGCCCCTCACCGAACCCGCGCGGGCCTGGATCCTGCACCAATTCCCCGCACGCGCCCTGTACTACAAACCTCACCCTCGCCGGCCCGCCCATTTGCCGCCGGACCAGGTCGCGCCCGGCCCGGTCCATGGTGTCCCGGTTTCAGAACCCTTCCTGATTCGTGAGAATGGACTGCACTTTGAACTGAGTCTGCGGGAAGGGGGTTCCGTGGGACTTTTCCTGGACCAACGCGACAACCGGCGCCGGCTCCTTACCGGCTACGTCGGCCGCGGTTTCTGGCTGCGCGATCCCGCCCGTACGCCGCAGACCGGGCCGTGGACCGTTCTGAACACCTTCGCCTATACCTGCGGATTCTCCGTCGCCGCGGCCCGGGCCGGTGCCCGGGTCACCAGCGTGGACCTTTCCCGAAAGTATCTCGACTGGGGCCGACGCAACTTCCTGCACAACGGACTCGACCCCGCCGCGCACGACTTCCTTCAAGGCGATGTCCGCGATTGGTTCCGCCGCTGGCAACGCCAGGGACGCACGTTCGATCTGATCCTGCTCGATCCACCCACCTTTTCCCGCTCCAAATCGGCCGGTGTCTTTCAGGTTGAGAAGGATCTGCCAGGACTGGTGACCGCGGCCGTGACGTTGTTGCGGCCCGGCGGTGTGCTGTTCGTTTCCTCGAACAAGGAGGACTGGTCGCCGGCGGATTTCACCCGGGTCATGTTCGAATCCGTCCGGGCCGCCGGGCGGAACCTCCTCCAACACCTGTATGTTCCTCAACCGCCGGATTTCCCCATCCACCGGGACGAGCCCGGTTATCTAAAAACACTGTGGTGCAGGGTGGAGTGATGGGACGTTTCCAGCCAACGGCGGGGGATTAACGGTCGGGTAATGGCCGGACGCTCCCGGCCCGGGCGGTTTGGGTGGAGCCGGAGGCCTCGGGCACCCATGAGCCCTGCCCGAGAGAACGGTCCCTTTGCTGCGGACGCTGCTCTCCGATGCGTCAAGCGGGATACAAACGCATTGAAGGCCACGCCCCCGATCCTCGGGGAGGAAGCGGCCTTGCTGGCGAGCATGGAACCTGCTCAATTCGCGTCCGGAGGCGGGATTCGTTTCAATCCCACATCGTGCGCGATGTCGTCAAACTCCTGCCGACTGACGTTTTCCAACGTCTTTCCCTTGGCAGCGAGTTTTTCCATGATCTTCACCACCTTCTCGGTCATGGCTTCGTGCGTTTCCGCAGACCCGCCAGCCAGCAGGAAGTTCGGACCGGCCGTCAGGCGACGATGACCGTCACTGTCCAGGCCGATCCCCAGCAGCATCGCTTTGTGCGACTTTTTCGGCATGGCAGTTTCAGCATCCGCCGCAACAGGCGATTTGGCAACCCCGAAAACCACGGGTCGTACGGAGATTCGCACTCCGCCGGGCCTGCCGCGGCGGTAGCGGGCCGGGCAATCTGCTCCCATACGGACATCAGTCGGTCCAAGGGGCAATCGCTCTGAAAAGGCTACCGGAACAAGCAAGCGCAACAACCGCGGAGCCATATTCCCACCCGGGCCCGACCGGATCGGTCGGAACGCAAAACGGCGTGGGCCTTCGTGGCTGCTAACCGCTCCCCGGTTGGAGCACCCCGGGCGGTCGGCATCGGATTCCTTGTCAGAAGTCGGACACCAGTAGGGTGGGTGGTGGTTATCTGCGCGCCAGTGGGCAAGCCTGCGTATTGCCGGGTAATAGTGCAGCACCCTTGCTGCTCGTGGGCGCCAGGCGTAGGAGAGGTTTTCTGTGTGCAAAATATGCCGGTGCGGTCGCAATGGGTGGTAAAAATTTGCCGTTATGTGCAAATCTGGACTCGGGGTTCTGTGCAGGATTGCGCCGTGGAGGCCCCAAAATCACTGGCGGCCGGCTGATGCCGGCCGCCAGCGACCAAACCCAAGTTCAGAAGCGCGCGGGAGGGCGTGCACCCTCACGCAGAGGGACTTGTATGGAGGGGGTTGTGTCCCGGAGCTCGAATGTCCGGGACGGCGTGGGACATCGCAACCGATTTGTCTTGGTGCAATGTCGTTTTCACGTTTGCGGTAGGCAGCACAGCCTGTGCCAACGCCGGATGTGAATCATTTCTTTCGGAGAGCCCGCCCCGATCGGGGGCGGAAACCGTTGGTCGGTTGCCCAACGGCAGGTCGCCTGCTGTCGAGAATCGGGACAGGGTTTCGGCCCCGGCCGTAGGCCAGCACCGGGGACAGCGCTGGGGCGCCCTGAAACAGAACGGCCCGGCTCAGCGATGCGAGCCGGGCCGGTCGGAAAGGTCAGCCCCGGGGCTTCAGGCCGTGGGGACCGACGGCGGATTCTTGAAGATGTCGTGAATGCTGGGCATGGGTGGTTTGAGGGTGCGCCATGGCCCGAAGGTCATCTTCGAAGAATCCTCGTACATGAGGTCGGGTCCGTACTTGAATTCGGACTTGAGAAGGTCCTCCCACTGCACCATCCCGCCGCTGTAGGCGGCTTCACGGCCCATGATGGCGGTGAGGGTGCTGTCGGTGACGTTCTTGGTTTCGTTGAGTTCGGTGCCGTTGACGATGGCCTGGATGAGGTCCACGTGCTCCTGCACGTAGGGATTCCGCGCGTTTTCGGGTCGGATGCGGATTGGGCGTTCGCCATGCACCCGGATGGAACCGGCCGGGTTGGCGGTTCCCCTGGTACCGACGACGGCTTCGCTGACGGAACTCCAGGAACGTTTGATCTGGCCGCAGTAGCTGTGCATGCGCACGCCGTTGGCGTATTCGAATTCGACGGCAAAGTTGTCCCAGATTTCGCCGGATTTGTCGCCGAGCTGTTGGCGGGCGCCCATGCCCCAGGCGCGCACGGGGTGATCTCTCATGATCCAGTTGCACACGTCGATGTTGTGCATGTGTTGTTCGACGATGTGGTCGCCACTGAGCCAGATGTAGTGGTACCAGTTGCGGATCTGGCGTTCCAGGTCGGTCGCCCCGTGATCGCCCCGGTGCCAGATGGGGCCGCCGTTGACCCAGTAGGCGCGCAGGGCGGTAATTTCACCGATGACTCCGTCCCAGATGCGCTGGATGGTTTCAATGTAGGGGGCTTCATGACGGCGCTGCGTGCCGGCGGCGACCCTGAGCCCTTTGCGGTCGGCTTCCTCGCCCATCCTGTACATCAGATGGCAGCCGGGGACGTCCACCGCCACGGGCTTCTCCATAAAGACGTGCACGCCCCGTTCGATGCAGGCCTTGAAGTGGGTGGGCCGGAAGCCGGGCGGGGCCGCGAGGATGGCGTAGTTGACGCCGGGTTGTTCCAGGGCCTTGATGTAGGCGTCAAACCCGCTGAAACACTTTTCAGCCGGCAATCCGAATGCATCACGGCCACGCCGGGCCTGTTCCGGGAACAGGTCGGCAACCGCGACGATCCGGGCTTGCACGCCCGTGATTTTAGCAGCTTCGAGGAAATCGTTGCCGGCGCCGCCGCCGCGGCCCCCCATGCCGATGATGACGGCATTGAGGGTGGGTTTGGCCTGCGCCCGCAACACGTGCGGGAAGGAGACCGTGGCTGCGGCTGCGGCAGCAGCCAGTGAGGATTGCTTGAGGAATTCCCGGCGGCTGACGGCCGGGGTGTTGGGTTGCGACCGTTGTTCGTTCATAGTGCTTTTCTGCGGTTGATTGCCCATTGAGGCGGTTTCTATTGTTGGATGGACGGTGGAAAGGGTCGGGCACTTCATGGCCGGGCCGTGGTTTAGTCGCGTTCGGTCCCGCTGATCCAGTACTTTTTCATCTCCTCCGGCGGGGGCACCTTGAGCGGTCGCACGATGCGGAATCCGACGAACGGCGCGTCGGTCAGCCACCAGATGGATTTGGGCAGTTGCGGATCGCGCATTTTCCAGGACCGATCCGAGGGGCGTCGGGCCGCACTGCGCAACCGCCAGGCCGGATCGTCATACGAACCGCCGCGGGTGACATGCGGGTAGGGTCGGGTGGCCCGGTTCCAGGGATTGACCAGGACGTCGGTCCCGGGCGCGAGGAGTTTTTCGTAGGGTTCGTATTGGTCCAGGCACCATTCGGCCACGTTCCCATGCATGTCGTAAAGACCCCAGGGATTGGGTTTCTTGGTGCCGACCTTGTGGTAGCGGAAATCGCTGTTGTCCTCGTACCAGGCGTACTGGTCCAACAGGTTGGGGTCATCGCCGAACGACCATTGGTTGGTGGTCCCGGCGCGGCAGGCATATTCCCACTCGGCCTCGGTGGGCAGGCGATAAAAATGCCCGGTCTTGGCGCTCAGCCACTGGCAATACTTGTTGGCGGCGTGATGAGTCATGCTGATGGCCGGGTACCCGTCCTTGCCCATGCCGAAGGTCATTTCGGTATAGGGTTTGGAGGGGCGCGCGACGGCGTCGGCCAGGGGATCGGTGGGGTTTTGCACCCCGAGTTCCTGACGGAGTCGTTTCTCGTCTTCGGGGTACATGAAGAGTTCGAACTCGTTCCAGGTGACTTCGAACATCCCGATCCAGAAGGGGTCAATCTTCACGCGGTGGGCAGGGCGCTCGTCGGGCCGGCCCATGGGATCGTCATCCCGGCTGCCCATGATGAACTCGCCGCCGGGCACGGGGACCATGACGTAGCGGACCTGGGTGCCCGGGATGGTGTTGGTGTAGGGTTTCATTTCGGCTTCGGTGTGGACGTCGAGGTTGGCCATGATGGCCTGGTAAATGGCGGGGATGGTGTTGACGTCGCTATCGTCCAGGGAGGGCAGCAGGCCGGCGGGCTGGCCCTCGGTTTCGCCGGTTGCGGTGCAGAAACGGTAGCGCCAGCTGGGCTTGTCGTTGGTGGGCGCCAGCAGCAGGTAGACGCCGGTGGGAACCGGCAGCGCCCCGCTGAATCGTTCGCTTCCCGGATCGAGTTCCTTCAGGACTTTCAGAGTGTTGCCCTGGTCCAATTGCACCAGGGCGGCGTGTTCGCCTTTCCCGGACAAGATGAGCAGCTTCTGCGGCGCGGGTCCGGGCAGGGCGAAGACCTGGTCCACCGGCCGGGTCCAGTCCAGCCGGGTCTCGGCGCCGAACTGCACGGCGTACCGATCGGCATGGGTGATCGGCCGCAGGGAAAGGCCCGGTTGACCGGGTTGAAACAGGATGAGGTGGGGCAGGGGCCGGGTTTGAAGACGAGCCACCAGATAGACCGACTGCGGAGGCAGGCCGGAAAGGTTCCCGATCTGCTCCGGTTGATTGGAGTCAAACCGCCCGATGACCAGTTCGGTGGGCGGGTCGCCCATCATGCCAATGGCCACTTCGGGCAGGTCGGGGCCCAGGGCGAGCCGGTTCGGTTGGGAAGCCGGTTGCTCCAGCGTGATCTGGGCAATCGTCTTGAGCTTGCGTCCATCGTTGCGGAGCACCGTCAGAAGGTAGGGATCCGGACTGTTGTAGATGCTGCCGAGGAGGAGGTCGGCCAGCGGGGTGTTGTCCGGTCCGCCCACATCGCAGGCGAGGACCACGTTGGGGCCCATCACTTCGACGACGATTTCCCGGGGTTGGGTGCCCATTTGCGGTGAAGGCGACTCGAGCAGCACCAGCAGGTTGGCATCGGCGGAGGTGATGGCCAGCGCGTCGTAGTTGGTATGGGTAAGGCGGCCCACGGTCACCCCGGTGACACCGCGGACCCCGCTGGGCCGGTTGTCTTCGATCCAGATGTAACGGTCGGGCTCGAGCTGGTAGGCAAACCGGCATTTGCCGCTCGACTTGTCCACGATCACAAGGTCGGTGCGCCCGTCTCCGTCGAAATCGCCGGACGCGAGGAACTCCACCGGGGTTTCGTATACCCACGGGAGTTCTGCGGCCCGGCTGTTCGGGGGCGCCGCAAGGCTGAGGAGCCATGGCACAACGGCAAGCAGGCAAACAATCCCGGCGGGCAAACGATGGATGCAGCGGCTTTCCGTAACGAAGCGGCCAATCCGGTCACTCATAACCCAAATGAAAGTACCGGCGTGCTGGTAAAAGTCAGCAAAAAACCTCCGGACCAACAGGACGGCGTTCGTGCGGGTGGGCAGCTGCGGTCCGGCCACGGGGCGGACGGCCCGGTGGCGTGGTCCGCCACGGCAAACGCGCCGGGCATCTGCCGGCGACGCCTGCTCGGGTGTGTGGAACGATTCATTCATCCGCTCTTGTTTGGTTCGACGGGTCCATCAGAGGAAGCGCGGTCCGCCGACCGGCCCGGCGGTGCGAAGGGTGAATCCGCCGGCACAGCGGTGCGGGTGGGGTTCGGGCTCCACAGTCGCCGGATCAAGCTGACCAGCCCCTGAAACCAACGGCGCTGCCCGATCCACGGCAGCCGGACCAACCCGTGAGCGCGGGCAAACTCGTCCACGGCCACCGCCAGTTGACTCCGGGCGCGACGCGCCTGTACGCGAAAACCTCCCCACGCCAGCAGGGCCACCAAAAGACACATGGCCGCCGTGACCACGCCCGGAGCGCGGACCAGGCCGGCTAACACCGCGCCCACGAGAACCATGAAACCGGCGCTGAGCCAGGCACCCAATGAAGGGACCGCGTTCAGTTTGAGCAGGAACCTCCGTTTCCCCCCGGGGTACACCTCGAGCGCGGAGACAACGCGGATGAGTACCCATGGCGGCCGGGCCACTTCAAAGTCGAACGGGCACCAACCGGTGTCCGGCCGCGGCGACCAGCCGCGGGCCTGTAGCCAGGCCATCAACGACTGCAGGAGCCCGGGTCGGTCCACCGGCCGTTCGGACCACAGATCGATGCGGTCCAAACGAACGGGGCTGCGACGCAGTCCCACCGCCTCCAGGGAGTCCGCAGCTGCGGCCGTGCGAACCCGGCCCGGCAGCCGACCGCGGTACCGGGCCCGGCCGCGTGCGATGGGCTGCAACAGGTACAGCAGTGCGATCAAGGGGCGCGACCACCAGCGTGCCCGGGCCGCCGGGAGCGGCGCACGGCTGGCGGCCAGGACACAGGTGCCCAGGGATGTGGCCAGGGCCGCTGCCGCCAACCAGCGCAGGCCGGGGTAGGGGATGCCCAGCAACCCGAGAGGTAGCGTGACCAACACATGGAACTCCAGGGCGGTGGTGAGCAGCAGCCAGCCGGCCGGCGGCGGCGTGTAGAGGGTCTGGAACCAACCCGTCCCAAACGGCCCGTGATAGATGATGGGCGGCGCCAGGTGCAGCGGCGGGTAACCGGCGCCGTAGATCCGACCGCGCCAGCGGCTGCCGCCCCAGCGATTGAACTGTTCGGGATGTTTGCGGAAAAGCAGCGCCTCGGCCTCCCCATACCCGGCCTGCTGGCGAAGGTAGGCGGCCGCGGTGGATCGGCGGTAATGCCACACCACGGCGGCGGGAGCGTACACGAGGGTGTGACCGGCCTGTAACAGGCGCCAGCAGATGTCCACGTCGTCGCCGGCCTTGCGAAACACGGGATCGAAACCGCCCACGGATTCGAGGGCCCACTTGTAGAAGGCCATGTTGCAGCCGGGGATGTGCTCGGCGAGCCGGTCGGTGAGAAGGACCGCGGCCGGGCCGCCGGGGGAGGCCATGACAGCAGCGGCCAGCGGGGAATCATCGGGCGGCAGCAGGTTCGGTCCGCCCACGCCCACGGCCTCGCTCTCCAACAGGGCGGACACCAGATGGTAAAGCCAGTCTTCGTCGGCGCGACAATCGGCGTCGGTGAAGGCCACGATTTCGCCGGTGGCGGCAGCGATCCCGGTGTTGCGGGCGGCGGAGAGGCCAAGGTTTTGTTCATGCCGCAGCAGCCGCACCGCTGGAAAGCGCGCGGCAATGGCCGGTGTGTCGTCGGTGGAGCCGTCGTCCACGAGGATGACCTCGTAGTCCGGGTACCGGAGTTGCTGGAGGGATTCCAGGCAGTCCGGCAGGGTGCGCCCGCCATTGTAGCCGGCCACGACCACGGAGACCCGCGGGTATCGCGGCAGGGGGAACCTGGGGGCGCGATGGAACTGCCGTTGGACCGTGTGCCAGGCGGGCTTGGGCGTCCGATCCGCGGTGGTCAGCCCCATGGCCCAGTCCAGCACGGGCGCACCGCCGCGGTGCCAGTCATCGGTGAAACTGAAGATGGTGATGCCGGCCAGCCCGGCGCGAAACGCCTCTTCGATTTGCCACTCCAGCAGTTCGGCCTGCCGTTGCGGGCCTTCCCGCAGGGCGTCCACGCCGCACTCGGCCAGCACCAGCGGACGGTCCTCGGCCAGGATCTGGAGCCGGGCCAGGTAATTGCGGAAGGCGCGCCGGTCGTGGAGATACACGTTGAAGGCGACAAAATCGAGGTTCCGGGGCTGCAGATATTCGGTGGGCGGGAAGTTGGCATAGCTGCAGAGCGCCTGCGGGTCCACGTCCTTCACCGTCTCCACCAATTCCTCCAGAAACCGGCGCACGCGGGCGGGGCCGATCCATCGCACAATGTCCGGCGGAATTTCGTTGGCGATGTTCCAGGCAAAGATGGCGGGGTGACCGGCCAGGGGCCGGACGGTCTCCCGCAATTGGCGCCGGATGGCTGCCCGTGTCTCGCGCGTGTCAAAGCAGAGGTGGTGAGGCCACACCAGGTCCACCCACAGCGCCAGGCCAAACTCGCCGGCAAGGTCGGGCAACCACTCGGGCGGCGGTGTGTAAAGCCGGACCACATTGGCGCCCAGCGCGGTGATCTGGTGCAGGTCCCGGGCGGTGACATCGCGGGAGGCAAAAGGCCGACCCTCCTCGTCCGGGGCCAGCGGACCGTAGGTGACGCCGCGAACGAAAAACTTCTCGCGCCCCTTCCGGAAGAACTTTCCGTCCGGTCGAATCCGCGCGGTGCTGGCATTGGCGCTGTTCATGCTCCTGCTTGGACGCATCCCGCAATGCGTCTCGTCAACGGAACTCGGGATAACAAGCCGGCCCGGCCCACGGCAAGCAAGGGGAAGCCGGCTTCCAGGGAATCTCCACGGGCCATGACCCGGTCCCGACGGATCCGGCCAACAGCCGTACCGTCCGGATCGGGCGACGCCGGAGGATGATGAGGTCGGATGGGGCCGCCGAGGGGCGGACGCGGCGCGGCGGTACGGGGCGCAGCCCCGCCGGGTACGGCGGTTTTTGCATTGACCGGGCGGAACCGCTTGGGGCCAGTTGAAGGGGCATGGCGTTGCCGTATCGCATCTCCACGTTGTTGTACTGTTTCAATGACCGGGACGAGTTGTTGCTGATGGAACGGACGCGCGAGCCGAACCGCGGTTTGTGGAGCCCGTGCGGAGGGAAACTGCGGACGGAGATCGGTGAATCTCCCTATGCCTGCGCGTGCCGGGAGGCATGGGAGGAACTGGGTCTGCGGCTGAAGCCCTCGGACCTGCACCTGACCGGCCTCGTCAGTGAGCACGGTTACCAGGGCACCGCCCACTGGCTGATGTTTTTATTCGAGGTGAAACCGCGCGTGAACCGCCTGCCGCCGCCGCATGAAGAGGGTCGGTTTGCCTTTTTCACGTGGGAGGACCTGCTGCGCTTGCCGCTGCCGGAGACGGACCGGCAGAGCATCTGGCCGTGGTTTCGCCAGCACCGTGGCGGATTTTTTGCCGCCCATTGTCATTGCCACCCGGACGGCCGGAACGAATGGGTGCTGGAAGAGTCCCGCCCCGCGGCGGGACCCGGGGCGACGCCCGCAGCGGACGAATGCCGGGGGACCTCGCGTCATGAGTGAACCGATCCTGGACCTGCAGAGCGATGACTGGTTCATGGGCGAGGCGCTGCGGATGGCGCGCCGCGCGCTGGCCGCCGACGAAGTGCCCGTCGGAGCCGTGGTGGTGCGTCAGGGGCGGGTCATCGCACGGGCGCACAACCAGGTGGAGCTTTTACGGGATGCCACGGCGCACGCCGAAATGCTGGCCCTGACCCAGGCAGCAGCTGCGGTGGGCGATTGGCGCCTGTCCGATTGCACCCTCTACGTGACCAAGGAACCGTGTCCGATGTGTGCAGGGGCCATCGTGCATGCGCGGGTGGCCCGGGTGGTGTTTGGAGCTCCGGACAACAAGGCGGGAGCGGCCGGCAGCGTGCTGAATCTCCTGCAATTCCCCACATTCAATCACCGTTGCGCCGTGACCGGCGGGGTGCGGTTGGATGAGTGTCGTGCCCTGCTCCAGGACTTCTTCCGACAAAAACGGCGCGAGGCCAGGGGCGGCAGTCCGGGCGCCCCGATTGAGGAAGACGGGAACGGCCGGCCACCATCGGATGTCAGCCCCAACGGTTAGCCCGACCGCCCCCGCGAGCAGTTGACGGCCCCGGCGACGGCGCGGCCGCAGCTCAGCCGCGGTCGGCCCTCCGCGCGGCGGCCAGTTGCAGGGCCAGTTCGATGGCTGCGCGCATGCTGCTCGGATTGGCCAATCCACGCCCGGCAATGTCGTAGGCGGTCCCGTGATCGGGTGAAGTGCGAATGAACGGCAGTCCCAGCGACCAGTTGACGCCGCGGTCGAAGGCCACCGCCTTCAACGGCGCCAGGCCCTGGTCATGGTACATGGCCACCACGGCATCAAACCGACCCTGAAGCGCGTGATGAAACACCGTGTCGCCGCTCAACGGCCCGACGACGTCCCAACCGCGTTGCCGGGCCTCGCGAACGGCGGGTTCAATGAGGGTGGCCTCCTCGTCGCCAAAGGCGCCCTCCTCGCCGCAGTGCGGGTTCAGACCGCACACCGCCACGCGGGCCCGGGACAGGCGCAGTTGGAGGCAGGCCTCGCGGGCACAGGCAATGGTGCGCAGCAGCCGCGGCAGGGAGAGCCGCTCCGGGACCGTTCGGAGGGCCACGTGCACCGTGGCCAGCGCGACACGCAACCAGCGGCCGCGTTCGTCGGGTCCCAACAGCATCATGACCGGCTCCGGTTCACCGGCCAGGGCGGCGAGGAACTCCGTTTGACCCACAAAGGGAATGCCGGCCCGTTGGATCGCGGCCTTGCTGACCGGCCCGGTGACCATGGCGTCGAGCTCGCCCCGAAGGCAGGCGCGGCCGGCTGCCTCCAGCCAAACCACGGCCGCCCGGGCCGCCCGGGGGTCGCCGGCCGGCATGGATTCCGGTAGCGGCTCGGCCAGGGGCTGGATCAACCGAACGGAGAGCGGGTCCGGACCGGCACCTCCGGTCGACATCCCTTGTGGGCGATGGATCCGGAGGGCGCGCCCCCACCAGACCGGGTCACCATACACCACGAACTCGGCGGGCGCAGACAGGGACGACCCGCCAGCCGCCGCTGCCATTTGGAACAAAGCGGCCGCGGTGACCTCGGGACCCACACCGGTGACATCGCCCAGGGTGATCCCGATCCGCAGGGGACGGGAACCGGCCGGAACCGGCGCTGGGGCCGTGTCGGGTGCCATCAGAAATACCGGATGAACGTCTTGGCCCGGAGTTTGTCCACGTACCGCTTTTGCAGCCGGGCGCGTTCCTCAACCATCAGCGTCCGCTCGATTTCGTCCCTGACCTCACTGAGCGGCCGGATGCGTTCGGGCCGGGCTTCGTCCACCCAGAGCAGGTAACAGGCCTCCGGCAGGTCCACCACCTGGCTGCAAGTCCGGGGTTGGAGGGCAAAGGCCACCTCGGCCAGTTCGCGGCGGAGGACGGATTGCGAGACCCAGCCCCAGTCGCCGCCCTGGCTGCGTTGGGCCCCCTCCGAGTAAATGCTGGCCATCTCGGCGAAGTCGGCGCCCTCGAGGATGCGCGACCGGATCTCCTCGGCCAGGCGTCGCACCCGCTCGGCGTCGGCCGGACCCCGTTTGTTGAGCGTGATCATGCGGAGTTTGACCTCCGGCTCGGCGCGGAACTTTTCCTGATGGGCGCGGTAATAGGACTCGATCTTGTGCGGCGAGATGATCATTTCGCGCGAGATGTTCCGGTTGCGCAGGACCTCCACGATGATCTGCTCGCGGATCTGGCGGCGGAAGCGTTCCAGGGTGAGCCCCTCGGCCTGGAGGGTGCGGATCATCCGGAGACGGTCCCCGCCGAACTGTTCGCGCAGGCGCTCCTGCAGGGCCTCGTCCACGATGGCTTCCGGCAGTTGGTAGCCGGACTGTTCCCAGTCCCGCAGAATGAGCTGCCGTTGCACCAGTTGTTCGGTGTTCTCCTCAACCAGTTGGTTGAGCTTCTGGCGGAACGTGTCCGGATCGCTGCGGTACTGCCGCTGGAGCAGGCCAAGGGCGGGCATCACCGAGGCGTTGACCTCCTCGAGGGTGATCACCGCATCGTGGACCACCACGCGGATGCCGTTGACCAGCTCGGCCCCCTGCAGCAGGCCCGCAGCCGCCCACACCAACAAGCCCGCGACCGGGATGGCTGGCACTTTGTTCTTCACTGCGGCCGGAGGGTAGGCGGCGGGACCCGACGATTCAAGCGCGGGCGCGGCTGCCGGGGCGCATCTTGAACCGCGGAAGCCACACTGGCAGAATCGCCCTTTGTGCGGGAACGGTTTCGCATTTGGACGGAAGCGCTGGAAACGTTCGTGCTCGAGGTCATTTTCGAGCAGCGACACGACTGGCGCGCCCGTCTGATGCGGGGGTTCCTGCTGGCCTGCTCAAAACTGTTCGGCCTGGCGGTCAAGGTCCGCCGGTTCCTCTACGACGCACGCATCCTCCGGGACACCACCATCGGCGTCCAGGTCATTGCCATCGGGAACCTGACCGTGGGCGGCACGGGCAAAACACCCGTGGTGGAAAAGTTTGCCCGCGAACTGCGGGACGCCGGTCGCAACGTGGCCATCCTGTCGCGGGGTTACCGGTCCAAACCCCGGCCCTTCCACCAATGGCTCCTGGACAAGTTGTTGTTCCGCGAAGATACCACGCCGCCACGCGTCGTGTCGGACGGTAAGTCCCTGCTGCTGGACAGTGAGATGGCCGGCGACGAACCGTATATGCTGGCGTCCAACCTGCGGGACGTGGTGGTGCTGGTGGACAAAAACCGTGTCAAGGCCGGCCGGTACGCCGTCGAAAAGTTCGGGTGCGACACCCTGTTGCTGGACGATGGCTTTCAGTATTGGGAACTGCAGGGGCGACGACATGACGTGGTCCTGGTGGACGGCCAACAGCCGTTCGGAAACGGGCACCTGCTGCCGCGCGGCACCCTCCGCGAACCGCCCTCGCACCTGGCCCGCGCCAGCACCGTGTTCATCACCAAAAGCAACGGCAAAAACGAGGAACTGCGCCGCATCCTCAGCCAGCTCAACCCCCGCGCACCCATCATCGAGTGCGTGCATCGGCCGCTGTATCTGGAGGACGTCTTCACCGGGCAACGGGAGCCGCTGGAGTTCCTGCGCGGCCAGCCCGTGGCGGCCCTGAGCGGCATCGCCCAACCCGAAAGCTTCGAACAGAGCCTCACCGGCCTGGGCGCCCGATTGGTCTATTCCAAGCGGTTTGCCGACCATCACCGGTTCACCGTCCAGGAAATCCTCAACGTCATCAACCGGGCCAAACGCCGCGGGGCCAACGCCATCATCACCACCCAGAAGGACGCCGTGCGGTTCCCGAAGCTGGACCGGCGCGACCTGCCGATCTACTTCATGCGGGTGGAAATCGAAATCATCTCGGGCGCCGAGGACTTCCGCGACTGCGTGCGCCGGATCTGTTTCCTCTGATGGGCGAGTGGATCCTTTACGGGCTGGTCCGCGCAGTGGTGACGCTGTTACAGGCGTTGCCCCTGCGCGCAGTGGCCCGGGTGGGCCGTTGGGGCGGGACTTGCGCCTGGTGGCTGGACGCGCGGCACCGCCGCGTCGCACTGCGCAACCTGACCCTGGTCTTCGGTGCAGAGCAAAGCCCCGCGCAAATCCGGGCCCTGGCACGCGAACATTTCCGGCGCCTGGGCGAGAATTACTGTTGCGCGGTCAAAACGGCCGCCATGACACCGGACGAACTCCGGGCCCACCTGCAATTTGTGGGCACGGAGATCCTGCGGTCGCCGGTCCCGGGTCAACCCCCGCCCAGCCGCGTCATCGCCCTGGGACACTTCGGTAACTTCGAGCTGTACGCCCGGTTCGGACAATTTGCGCCGGAGTTCCAGTGCCTCACCACCTACCGGGCGCTCCGACAGCCGAGATTGAACCGGCTGCTGATGTCCCTGCGCGAACGCTCCGGATGCCTGTTTTTCGAACGCCGCACCGAGGCGGCGGCCCTGCGCAGGGCGATGCGGCCCACGGGGGTGTTGTTGGGTTTGCTGGCGGATCAACGGGCCGGGGGACGCGGCCTGGCCGTGCCGTTGTTCGGCCGAAACTGCTCCACCTCGCCCGCTCCGGCCCTTTTTGCCCTCCGCTACCGATGCCCGTTGCACGTGGCCGTCTGCTACCGCACGGCCCCGGCCCGGTGGACCATCGAACTGGGCCCCGAAATTCCCACCCGCGTCCACGGCCGCCCGCGACCCCTCACCGACATCCTCCGCGACATGCACGCCCAGTTTGAGGCAGCAATCCGACGCGACCCGGCCAACTGGTTCTGGGTACATGACCGCTGGAAACATCCCGGCCGACCGGAACGGATTCGAACCGGCACACCCACGGCGGCGCCCTGACCCGGTGTTCACCGGCGCAGCGGCCCGGACCTGGCCCCCATTCCCATCAACCGGTCAACCCGGGCCCGATCCCACCGGCCACGCCAGCCGCGGCGGAGACCGGTGTCGGAGCGGATTCACACCCAACCCGCCCCCTTCCAGCGCCCGAATCCATTCCTCGGCCAAGGCCAGCAGCCCGGGCACATGAACCCCCTCAAATGCGGCCGGATAACCACGCAAATGGTCCACGGCCCGGCGCAGCAGCGCGGCCGCAGGCGGCAACCGGTCCTTCTGCAAATGCACAAACGCCCCCGCCAGCTGGATCAGCGCCTTGTAAAAATCGCCCCGCCCGGTCCCCCGTGCCTCCAGCCAGAGATCCTCCAGCACATCGTGAGCCTCATAGAACCGGCCCTGGTTGAAACACTCAAAATACCCCAGGTAACGCGCATCCCATCCGTGACCGGTCCAGGCCCGCGTCAGCGCACGGATCTTGTCCTTCTTTGGGTTCATTCGGCGTTGGTTTGGACGGGGCCGCACCCTTGCCGGCCGGCCCGCGGTAACCATGCAGGAAAACCGGCGGGACGCAACGGCCGGGGGCGCCGTGCGCCCGCCCACGCAGGTCTTACGGCTCGCTGGTGATGCGTGACCAGTCCAGGTTGCGCGAGGCGGCGTACAGCGCAAAGGCCTTTTCGTTCTGAATCAGCACCGCACGCACCACGGCCGAATCGTCGGCACGGCCCAGGTTCAGAATGCTGTCAGGGATGATCCCGACCCGTTTGTGCGCGTAGATGAGGGCGAAGGTGGCCTGCGCCAGTGCATAGTAGGGCAGATCCTTGTACACCCCCTCGGCCACGTCCTCCACCGCGTCGGCCAGAAACTCCAGTTGATCCACCAAATGAGGGAATTGCGGTTCGCGGATTTGTGTGAATTCCAGCTTCCACTGCGGCAGGTGGCGCAGGACCTTTTCCACCACGGCCGGCGTGATGGAACTGGCCCCGCGGTTGACGAAGGCGGCGATTTCACCCATCGGCCGCGAGTGTACCGGGTCACGGCGGATTTCCAAGGCCAAAGCACCGGCGTTCTCCACGCCCCGCAGCGAGCCGGCACAGTGGCCCTCCCTTCGGCAGGACCGCGTCCCGCCGGTTAAGTTCTCCCCGGGCAGCCGCATGGACGTCGGCCCGCCCGATTCAGCCCCGGGAAGCGCACCCACGCCGAACCACACCGGCCGAACGACCCCACGGCGCCCACTCGATTTTCCTTGCTGAGCCGGCCGTGGAACCACGGTAGGCTGAACCCGGATGAAAGAGGGTGCACCCCTGGAACGGGTGGACGGCGTGCACGTACGCCGCAACGGCAGATTGTGGCTGGATTTTGGAGGTTGCGACTATTTCCGCCTGGCACATGCGCCGGCCCTGCGACGCGCACTGATCCGATGGGTCCGGACGCAGGGTTGGAACGTGGCGGCCTCACGCCTCACCACGGGCAACCATCCCCTCTACGCGCAGGTGGAACGGAAACTGGCCCGGTTCTTCGGGGCCGAGGCGGCCCTCTTGATGCCCACGGGTTACTCCGCCCCGTTGGCCGTGGCCCAGGCATTGGCCGGTCGCTTCACTCTGGCATTGATCGACCAGGAAGCCCACGTCTGCCTGCACGATGCCGCCATGTTCCTGGGTTGCCCGGTCCGGACCTTCCCCCACCGCGACGTGTCGGCCGTGGCGCGCCAGGTCCGACGGGCCGGGCCCGGCGCGCGGGTGATCCTGCTGACCGATGGCTTGTTTGGCTGGAACGGCGCTGTGGCTCCCCTGGCCGAATACCGCCGCGTGTTGCCCCCCAACGCTTGGATGCTGGTGGACGATGCGCACGCGGTGGGCCTGCTCGGCCGGCGCGGCCGCGGCAGCGTGGAAGCGGCCGGCCTGTCCCGGGGACACCTCATCCAGACGGTGACCTTCAGCAAGGCCCTGGGCCTCTACGGCGGCGCAGTGCTCTGCGCGCGCCAGGTCCGGCAATGGCTGGTGGCCAGGTCCGGTTGCTTCGGCGGCGGCACCCCCATGCCACCGCCCTGGGCGGCGGCAGTCGAGACCGCCCTGGCGGAACTGCGACGCAGGTTGCCGCAACGGGACCGTGCACTGCGCGCAGCGGCACAACTGCGGCAGGACCTCCGACGCGCGGGATGGGAGGTGTTGGACACGCCCGCGCCCATCGTGGCGTTGTTCCCGGCCTCCCGATTGGAAGCGGCACGGCTCCGCCGGGCCCTGCTGGCCGAGGGCATTGATCCGCCCTGGACGGAGTATCCGGGTCGCGCGGCCGGCTATTTCCGGTTCATGCTGGCGCCGAGCCACACGGCAGACCATCTGGAACGACTGCGCCGCGCCCTGATGTCGGTCCGCCGGGACTGACCCGCCCACCGCAGCCCGACCGGTCCGGCCCCAGCCGACTGCGCCGCTACGGTGAGGCGGAATCTGGGTCCCTGCCGGCTCAACCATCCCCTCGAGCGCCACCCCTGGTACGCCACGAACCCACCCCCATCGGGGCTGGTTTCAGAAAAGAAACCGCGTCGCCGCCAGTCCCGGAGAGCTCCGCATCCCGGCTGACCCCGGACGCACTTCCGACCTCGGAACATTGTCGGCCGGTCAGACACGTTCAACCTCGGCCCCGCAAGCTGTGGTTCGCACAGGAGCCGCGACGGACTCGAACCGGGGCCGCCGGGCCTTTGCCAGACGGCACCCACGAACACTCCCCGGAGCCCCATTGGGGGCCCCCGATGAAAAGCAGTGGCAGTTTGGGGCTCAAGAAAAGCGCTCCCGAGCCGATCACAACTTCGACGAGCTGCTGAGACCCGGACCGGAGAGCCATTAAGGTCAGGAACCGGACTCAGCAAAACGAAACACCGGGATTGGAGCTTCGATTGACCTCCAAGGCGCCCGGAGGATGCGGTTGGCTCCGCCAGCGGTGAGGGCGCAACGCGTAGAGTCGTCGCGCTGTGCCGCCAGCAGGGGCTGCCAGAGCCAGAGTTTGGCGAATGGCAGGGAGGCGTCCGGGTGACCTTCGCCAGGTGCCCCTACACGCGGGAGCGCCTCCGGGCAATGGGGCTCAGCGAGCGGCAGGTGCATGCTGTGCTTTATGTGAAGGAACATGGAACATGGGCAAATCACGAACCGCGACCACCGGCGTTTGATGGGCGTTTCGGACAAAACGGCTCGGCAAGAACTCATGGCCTTGCTTGAGGAGAAGTTGCGTGAGGGCCTTCGGTGAGGGAAAGGCGACGATGTATGTGCTGGGCAAACCTGGCGATTTATTGGCGTTTGCTTGACGATTTTGGCGATCGCTGGGCGATCAATCGTGCCACCGGCAAGGAGGGGAGGCGCCATGCCTGAGCATTCAACATCCACCCAAGACGCGGCACTTCTCCACGGGGGTTATCGCCTGACAGAACTCCACCGCTTCCTCGAAGAGCGGCGGGTGGCGTGGTTGGGACAGATAATCGAAAGCCAGCAGAGAAAGGCTTTGTTAGCCAAAGCGCGTTCTGGAACTTGGAAGCGTCCTTTCTTACGCACCGCCAACGCCTTATTGGGCAAGATTGACCTGACGGTTCATGACGAAATGCGCTTTGAGCCGACGGAAGGGCAGCGTTTGGCCTTGCGGCCCGGGGAGCCACAGGTTTGCGAGCGAGGTGACATCAGCGGGGTGGCTATTTGGAGGAGTGAGGTGCGCCCCGGCTTTCATCCGGATTACCTGCTCGGCTTACGACCAAAGAGGACTCCTGGTGGGTGGCCCGGCTTCTCCATGTGTTGGCAGCAAACCGCTCGGGCTTTTGTCGGCGGTCACGGAGGGTCGGATAACAGGCCGGCACTGCCACATGTCTCGCGATCGAGGCTTGCGTGCGCTGTGGCTTCTCCCGGCCGTTGCCGAGGGGGTAGGAAAGTTCGCATTTCGTGCGGACGGTCGATCGCAAGATTGCTGCCGAGGAGGCGCTGGCTCCAAACGTTATTGCACGATTTGATGACGGCCCGGCGGCGGCTGCCGGAGGATTTCATTGCCCACTGTACCACGGGCGCCCGGCACATGATGGCTCTGTTCACGAATTCACGCAGGGAGGCTGCCCATGAGTGACCTGCTGTTCAAGAAAGTAGACTACACCGTCGGCAAACTGCTGGAAGATATCGCCATGGGCGAAATCGGTTTGCCCGACATCCAGAGGCCCTTCGTCTGGGACACGACGCGCGTACGTAACCTGTTTGATTCCATGTACCGCGGCTACCCCATCGGCACGCTGCTCTTCTGGGAAAACGGCTATCCCGGCGAGCACCGCACCATCGGCGTGGAAGGCAAGCAAAAAGTGCCGCACCTGCTTATCGTGGACGGTCAACAGCGTCTTACCGCCCTCTACGCGGTCATCAAGGGTGTGGCTATTGTGGATGATGAGTTTCAGCAGCGCCGCTTGCGCCTCGCCTTCACCCCGCTGGAGGAACGGTTTGAAGTCACCAACACTGCGGTCGAGTTCGATCCGGCTTGGATCCCCGACATCTGCGTGCTCTGGCGACGCGACCTCGACCAGTATTCCTTTGTCTTCAACTTTCTTGAGAACCTGGCCCGGCGCCGGGAGCTTTCCCAGGACGAGCGCAGACGAATCCCACAGGCCATCCAGCGCCTGGTCAACCTCGTCAATTATCCCATGACCGCGCTGGAAATTTCTGCGTCTGCCACGGAGGAACAGGTCTCCGAGATCTTTGTGCGCATCAACAGCCAGGGGCGCACGCTGAACCAGGCGGACTTTATCCTTACCCTGATGTCCGTGTTCTGGGATGGGGGGCGCAAGGCATTGGAGGAATTCTGTCGCCGCGCCAAGCAGCCACCGCCGGACGGCCGCCCCTCGCCATACAATCTCTATTTCCAGCCATCGCCCGACCAGCTGCTGCGCGTGGACGTGGCTTTGGCCTTCCGTCGCGCCAAGCTGGAAAATGTGTATTCCATCCTCCGGGGTAAGGATCTGCAGACCGGTGAATTCTCCGCCGAGCGTCGCGACGCCCAGTTTGCCTTGCTGCGGGAGGCCCAGTCCGATGTCCTCAACGTCCAGCACTGGCATGATTTCTTGAAAGTCCTCAAGCGGGCCGGCTACATCCATCCGAGCATGATCACCTCGGAGACGGCCGTGGTCTACACCTACGCGCTCTGGCTGATCGGCAGGCGCGACATCGGTTTTGACCAGCACACCCTGCGCAATCTGATGGCCCGCTGGTTCTTCATGAGCGCCCTGACAGGGCGCTACAGCTCCTCGCCCGAAGGCCGCATGGACCAGGACCTGGCCCTGCTGCGCGGTTGCACTCGGCCGGAGGAGTTCGTGCAGGCGCTGGAGCAGGAGATGAACGCGGTGCTCACCCGGGATTACTGGGAAACCACTCTGCCCAATGAGCTGGCCACGGCCTCGGGCCGCAGTCGCGGACAGTCCGCTTTTTTCGCGGCATTGTGCATTCTGGACGCCCCGGTGCTCTACTCGACGATGAAAGTGCGCGACCTGCTCGATCCGACCGGGCAGGCCCGAAAACAGGCGCTGGAGCGGCATCACCTTTTCCCGCGTAAGTTCCTGCAACGGCAGGGGGCTGCAGACCGTCGAGACATTAACCAGGTCGCCAACCACGCCCTGGTGGAATGGCATGACAACATCAAGATCAGCGACCGCTCACCGGCCGACTATGCACCGGAGTATGAGCGGCGCTTTCCGGCTCACGTGTTGGAAGAAATGTATCGCTATCATGCCCTCCCGAGTGGCTGGTACACCATGGACTACCGCTCTTTTTTGGAAGCCCGCCGAAAAGGCATCGCGGCGATCATAAGAGAAGGGTTTCGACGACTTTCGGAGGATTGATGGCCATGACCGTTGCTGGTGAACGCGGCGTTGTGGAACCCGCTTGCTCCGATTAGCAGTGGAGGCGCGCTGGACCCAGCTGGCCACGGACGAGGTGCTGAGGCTTCGCGGCGGCGAGGACAGCCCCGTGCTGCGCAGCGTCCTTGTGCAACAGCTGCAGCGACTCAACCCTGGTGTGGTGGATTCTCCCCGCAGGGGTAAGATGTCATGGCTTGCCTGGTGCGCATCCGGCCGCTTCCCAACCGCTCGGCCGGGCCGGGGTGGGCGTTGGGGTCATGGTCCGTAGAGGCGCGGGGGGAAGGAATGTTTTGCGGGTACGGTTCCCGCCGGCTGCGGGCATGACGGGCGGTATAGGCTTCGCGGGCGGGCCTTCGAGGGTCGCACCAGAACGGAGGGACACGGTTCACACGCATTCACTCTTGCGTCATACCAGTAGATTCGCGTAACGTGGGGCCGGGGTATGAAAACATGTGAGGGTCATATGAACAACCGGATGTTCCGCTCGGGCTCAAGGCGGGTCTTCCCCGCCGGGTGCAAAGGTGCCATCCCAACACTCGTTCTTCGGGGCGGCGTCAGGCTCGGATGCCTGCTCCTGTGGCTGTTTCTTCCCGGGATGCAGGGGCAGGTCGCTGGCCAGCCCCTGGAGACCCATCGGAATCTTCAGGCCGTCAATGCCGACGGGACCAGTGCATGGAGCGGATCGTTTCCCTTCCGGCTGCGCGGCGTGCTGCTGAACAATCCGGAGGACCTGCTGGATCCCACGCCGAACTTCCTGCCCTGGGATGGAGGGGCCAACGCCGGTCGGATGGGTGGCGAATGGCAGGTGTTTCTGCAGGCGGTGGATCCCGAGGACCGCGGGGGCACGGCCTGCTGGATGGGTCAGAATTACGGGAACCTTGCCTGGCTGCGGAACAGCGAGCTGAGCTACACCAACCGGGCGTGGGTGAGCGAGATTCTGCGGCTCGAGCATGACCCCGAGACGGGTCACCGGTTTCGTGCGGGCGACCTGGTGGAGGTGACCGTGCGTCAGTCGCTGTTTTACGGGGGCAAGCGGAACATCAACGAGGGGCACAGCATTGATCCGCAGTACGATTTTTCGTTCACCCTGTTGAGCGCCGGATACGGATTACCGGAGCCGGAGCTGGTGCCGTTGTCGGAGCTGGTGCGTCCGGATGACGGCAACCCGGAGACCAGCGAGGAGATTTTCGATCCCACCCGGGCCACGGGATGCGAACATTGGCAGGGCATGCGGATTCGAATTCCCGGACTCCAACTGGTCAGCGACCCGGCGCTGACCAACCGTCTGGGCGCCCGGTTTTATGGCACCAACGGTTGGAACCCGGCGTTGCCGTGGGGCCAACGGCGGTGCACGGTCACCGATGGTGCCGGCCGGTATTTCACGCTGCGGCATCCGCGCTACAGCCTGGGGCCGGTTCCCTCCGGTGTGTTCGATGCAATCGGCATTCTGAATCAGGAATCCGGTTCCGGCATTCAGGGGACCAACGGGTACGAATTGATCGTGCAACAGATCGTGTTGCCGCCGCCGGAAGTGGACATCGCGCGGGCCGTGGTGGTGCACTGGCCGGACAACGGGACCGCGTACATGCTGGAGTCTTCGCCGCAACTGGCCGATCCGGTGTGGTCGCCGGTGCCCCTGCCGGTGGTGCGTGCGGAGGGTCGGTGCATGGTGGTGCTGCCACCGCAGGAAGCCCAACGGTATTTCCGGCTTCGGATGCCCTGAGGGTGGCGCCCGGCTCATGGTCCGTGGCTGTGGGCCGGGCAAAGTTTGAGTCATGAGGCCCAGTGCCATCATCACGGGAGCCGGACGGACCCGGGTGGCGAAGAACAGCCCCGGGACCGGGGGCTACCGCGCCTTCACATTGGTTGAGCTTCTGGTGGTGATCGGGATTGTGGGACTGTTGGCGGCCTGGATGCTGCCGGCCCTGGCGCGGGCGCGCGAGAAGGCGATGGTGACGCGGGTGCATGGGGAGCTTCAGGCGCTGGGTTTGGCGCTGGAGATGTATGCGCAGGATCACGACGGGCGCGTGCCGCCGGTGCGGGTCAACTGCAATTCGGACCTGGCGGAGCACTGGTGCCAGTTCCCGATTGAGCTGGCCCGGGACGGGTACCTGCCGCGGAGTGATCGTCCCGGCATGGAGGCTTACATGGAGGATCCGTTCCATCGCGGGCATACGTACAAGTATGCCGCGCCCGGTCCGCAGCTTCTCAACGGCAGTCCGGGTGGCGCATACGCGATGTGGGTTCCGGAGGATTTCCCGGTGAATCGGGCGTCCACGGGACGGTATGTGTCCGATCCGGTTGCTTCGCCGGTTCGATGGGCCATTTGGAGTTTGGGGCCCCGACCGCAGAGTCCGGAGTCCCAGCATTCGCATGCGCCGCTGGCGGCGGCCAGTTGGTACCGCAAGACCGGGGGCGGGGGTGTGTTGGTGCGGTATGCCGACCGCGAGGGCCGACAGTACAAGTCACCGTGAACGGAGCCGGTGAAAGATGTGCTCTGGCGGTGGGGGAAGGAACGGCAGGTACGGCGGCTGCGCCGGGCCCCGCGGGCGAGATCGGTTTCCGGATTGAACGAGCTGTTGGGGGAAGGCAGGGAGCAGACACCATGAGAGGGAAGCTGACGTTTTGGGTCCGGTCCGGTGCGGGACTGTTGCTATGGGCCCTGGCTGCGCTGGCGGACACGGAGCGGCCCATCATTTTTGACGGGGATTGGGCCGGTGACGATGCCCGTGCCCTGGCGTTGATTCTGAGTGACCCCGACCATGAAGTTCTGGCGGTGGTGGCCACTGAAGGGGCCTGTCCACCCGGTGTGGGCGCCGCTCATGCCGCGCGTGTGCTGCAACTGTTTCAACGTTCCGAGGTCCGTGTCGTCATGGGGCGGCCGGTGCCGCAACCGCCGCCGCCCTTTCGTGCCCATGCGACCTCTCTGGATTGGGATGCGTTGGGGCCCGGCCCCGAAGCGCCGGGAGGTTGGCCCGATTTCCTTGCCTTTTGGCGGGCGTTGCGGCGCACCAACGCCGAACCGGTGCAGTACGTGTGCACGGGGCCGTTGACCACCCTGGCGCATTTGTTGAGGGCCGAACCGGCCGCCGCCCGACAGATTGAGTCGGTGATCTGGTACGGCTCAGCGCCGGAGGATCCGGACCCGGATTGGAACACGCGGTTGGATCCCGAGGCGGTGCGGGAGGTTCAGCGGGCCGGGTTGCCGGTGACCGTGGTGGGTTATCCGCGGGGGACCGGGGCGCCGGTGTTGGAACCCGTGTGGGTGGAACAGGCCGGCAGGGGCACGGACGCAGCCGCGCGCCTGATCCGCGGGTTGTTCGGTCAGGGCCGGGGTGCGGAGCTGGTGCAGGCGCGTCATCTTCGTTTCTGGGACGATCTGGTGGCGCTGTGGCTTCTGGAGCCGGGGAAGTTTACCGTGACACCGGTTGCGGGGGTGGGTTCGTGGCGACGGGCGACGCCGCGGTCGGTTGAGTCCGTTCCGGTCGACCTGCTGGGCTGGATTGTCGAGGGTGCGCTGCGGCAGACGGTGGTGTTGAACCGGTTTCCCACGGACGAGGCCGCCCTGCGCGAGGATGTCAGGCCCTGGGCCCGGGCCATCCAGGAACGTCACGGCTGGGAGGAATGGAAACTGGCGGTGCTGACTTCGGAACTGCATCGGCACCTGGGCACCTGGTCCATCGTTGGTGCCAAGATGGGCCTGTACGCGCGCGAACAATTGCGCGTGGGCCTGGATGCCCTGCGGGTGGAAAGTTATGCCGGGCTGCGGCCGCCGCTCAGCTGCCTCAACGACGGCCTGCAGGTGGCCACGGGTGCGAGCCTGGGTCGGGGGACCATCCGGGTGGTGGAGACCGCAGCCCCCCGGTGCGAAGCACTGTTCATTCATGGCGACCGCCGCCTGCGGCTGCGGTTGCGGTCCGAACATGCCAGGGCCATTGAAGACGAACTGGCGCGATTGGTGAAGGAGCACGGCGGGCTGACCCCGGCTTATTTCGAAGCGGTGCGGGCCGCGGCGCTGCGGCACTGGCTGGAGCTGGATCGCAAAACCCTTTTTGAAGTGGTCCCCGACACCGCCGGTGGGGACCACCCTTGAGAGTCGGGCGGGCTCTCTCTTCGGTTCGCGGCGCCGGTCGGGGCCCGGGCCCGGGGGGCGTGGAATGCCATCGGGCATAACCCTTGACGGGGCGGGTGGGGCGCTTATCTTGGGCATCAGGATGCCTGTTGGGCGGCCGCGGTTCGGTGTCCGGGGTCGGGTCTCCGGCGGAACAGCGGGCCTGACGGGTCGGGCCGAGCGTCGGGCGGCAAGCTGACCCGGCGCGACCATGCCGTGAGTCCTCAACCGACAGCCCGATGGCCGGCGGGGCTGGTGCCGGCCGTTATTGCCTGGGTGTGGGTGCTGGTGCACGCCGGCGCCGCGGAGCCGCTGCGGTTCAATCGCGACATCCGGCCGATTCTTTCGGATCATTGTTTCCACTGTCACGGTTTCGATGCGAACCATCGGAAGGCCGATCTGCGCCTGGACACGAGGGAGGGAGCCACGGCGCCCCGGAAGGGGCGTCCGGCGGTGGTGCCCGGCGATCCGGAAGCCAGCGAGTTGTGGCACCGGATCACGGCGGCGGATCCTGCCGATCGCATGCCGCCGCCGGATTCCGGGCATGTGCTGACGCCGGAACAGATTGAGCGGGTGCGGCGATGGATTGCCGAGGGCGCGCCGTACGAGAAGCACTGGTCGTTTGAACCGCCGCAGCGGCCGCCGCTGCCGGAGGTGCGGCGGACCGATTGGCCGCGGAACGCGGTCGATCGTTTCATACTTGCCCGGTTGGAAAGGGAAGGGTTGGCCCCCTCACCGGAGGCGGATCGGGTTACGTTGATTCGGCGGGTGACGCTGGATCTGACGGGTTTGCCGCCGACGCCGGAGGAGGTGGAGGCATTTCTGAAGGACAACCGCCCCGACGCTTATGAGCGGTTGGTGGACCGGCTGCTGGATTCGCCCCGGTACGGTGAGCACATGGCTCATTACTGGCTGGACGCGGCCCGGTACGGGGACACGCACGGGCTGCACCTGGACAATGAACGGTCCATGTGGGCGTACCGGGACTGGGTGGTATCGGCTTTCAATCGGAACCTGCCCTTTGACCGGTTCACCGTGGAACAACTGGCGGGCGATTTGCTGCCCAACCCGACGCGGGATCAGCTCATCGCCAGCGGGTTTAATCGTTGCAACGTCACCACCAGTGAGGGCGGTGCCATTGAAGAGGAATTTCGCGTGCGCTACGCGGTGGATCGGGTGGAGACGGTGGGCACGGTTTGGATGGGCCTGACCCTGGGATGCGCTGCCTGTCACGATCACAAGATCGACCCCATTACGCAGAAGGAGTTCTACCAGCTGTTCGCCATTTTCAACAACCTGGCGGAAAATGCCATGGACGGGAACGCGTTGTTGCCGCCGCCGTCGTTGTCGCTGCCGACGCCCGAACAGGAACGGGAACTGGCCGCTCTGGAGCGGCGGCTGCAGGAGCTGGAATCGGCGCTGACGGCGCGGGTGGCGCAGGTGGCGTACCGTGACCCGGCGGAACAGGAGGATCGTGCCCGGCCGCAGCCGGTGGAGGTGAGCTGGGTGGACGACGATTTTCCGCCGGGGGCCGAACCCCGGCGGAACGAGGGCAATCCGGCCCATCGCTGGGTCATGGTGGAGGAAGGGCCGGTTCAGAAGGGTCGGCGCAGTCTGGAACGCTCCGGTCAGGGCGTGCATCAGACCTTCTTTTCCAGTTGCGATCAACCGCTCGTGGTGGGGACCGACGATGTGTTGTTCGCGCATGTGTTTCTTGATCCGGAGGCACCGCCCACGGCGGTGATGCTGCAGTATCATGTGGATGGGCAGTGGTCGCGGCGGGCCAATTGGGGCGATCCGGATGCCATTCCCTACGGCCGACCCGGCACGCCGGAAAAACTTCAGATGGGTCCGTTGCCGCCGGTGGGACGGTGGGTAAGGTTGGAGGTGTCGACGGCCGCGCTCGGCCTGGCGCCGGGGACGCGGATTACCGGAATGGCCTTCACCCTGTTTGGCGGGCGTGCCTGGTGGGATCACGCGGGGCTGGTGACGGTGCGGGATCCCGGGCGGGATCCGGAGCAATCCCTGACGGCCTGGTGGGATCGAGAACGCTCCCGTGCTCGTGAGTCCGGGTTGCCCGAAAGTTTGCGCAGGCTGTTGGATCGCTCCTGGACGGAACTGACGCCGGGCGAGCGCGACGACGTTCGGTTCCATTATCTTCGGCACGTGTATACCGGGGATGCCGAGCTGGTTGAACTGCGAACGCAGCGGGAGAAGGTACGGGCGCAGAAGGCCGATCTGGAACGGCAGATCCCGGGCACGTTGATTTCTCGGGAGCTGGAGCAGCCCCGGCCGGCGCATGTGTTGATTCGGGGTCAGTATGACAAGCCGGGTGAACCGGTCGGGCCGGGGGTGCCGGCGATTCTTCCGCCCCTGCCCCCGGCCGAGCGGACCAACCGATTGACGTTTGCCCTGTGGCTGGTCAGTCCGGAGCATCCGTTGACGGCGCGGGTGACGGTGAACCGGTTCTGGCAACAGCTCTTTGGGATCGGTCTGGTGCGGACCAGCGAGGATTTCGGGTTGCGGGGCGAGTGGCCCTCGCATCCGGAGCTGTTGGACTGGCTGGCCGTGGAATTCCGGGAGAGCGGATGGGACGTCAAACGGTTGATGCGGTTGCTGGTGACGTCGGCGACCTATCGCCAGAGTTCCCGGGTGACGCCCGAGCTGCTGGAGCGCGATCCCGAGAATCGCCTGTTGGCGCGAGGTCCGCGGCATCGGCTGGACGCCGAGGTGGTGCGGGACAGCGTGTTGTTTGTCAGTGGTCTGTTGAACCTGGAGATGGGCGGGCGCGGCGTGCGGCCCTATCAACCGCCCGGCATCTGGGAGGCGGTGGGTTACACCACCAGCAACACGGCGCGGTATGAGCAGGATCACGGTCCGGCCCTGTACCGGCGGAGCCTTTACACATTTTGGAAACGGACCGCGCCGCCACCGTTCATGGTGCTGTTTGACGCGCCCTCGCGCGAGCAATGCACCGTGCGCCGGGAACGCACCACCACGCCGTTGCAGGCTCTGGCGCTCATGAACGACGTGCAGGTGGTGGAGGCGTCGCGTCACCTGGGGGCGCGGATGTGGCGCGAGGGTGGGACGGACGATCGAGCCCGGCTGAGGCGCGGGTTTCGTCTGGTCACCGGCCGGGCACCCGAGCCGGAGGAGGAGCTTGTTTTGCTGGAGAATCTGAAGCGGCAGCGGGCCCGGTACCAGAACGACCTCGAATCCGCTCGGGCTCTGCTGGCGGTGGGCGAATCGCCCGCGCCGGAGGATATCCCGCCCGGGGAACTGGCGGCCTACACGCTGGTGGCCAACCTGCTGCTGAACCTGGACGAATTTCTCACCAAGAACTGAACCGAAAACCACCCCAACCCTGGCGGACCCTGAACCATGAACCCTCTCGAAGAATTCACCCGGCGGATGACGCGGCGCGCCTTTTTCAAGAGCACGGGCCTGGCCGCGGGTCGAATTGCGCTGGCCACGCTGATGCTGCCGGAGCTGTTGCGCGGCGCCCTGCAACCGCGCGGCCGGGCCCATCCAGGGCTGCCGGGCCTGCCGCATTTCCGGCCCCGCGCCCGGCGGCTCATCTACCTGTTCATGAACGGCGCGCCCTCGCAACTTGACCTGTGGGATTACAAACCCGGCCTGCGCGAGCTGTACGACACGGACCTGCCGGATTCGGTGCGTCAGGGGCAGCGGCTGACCACCATGACCTCCGGACAGAAACGTTTTCCCGTGGCGCCCTCCATTTTCAAGTTTGAGCGGCACGGCAAAAGTGGCATTTGGGTGAGCGAGTTGTTGCCCTGGACGGCCCGGGTGGTGGATGAACTGTGCGTCATCAAGACCGTTCACACCGAAGCCATCAACCACGACCCGGCCGCCACGTATCTGCTCACCGGCAGCCAGATTCCGGGTCGGCCCAGCCTGGGCGCCTGGATTTCGTACGGTCTGGGGAGTGAGGCGGAGGATCTACCGGCCTTTGTTGTGATGACGCCCCGATGGTCCTCGAAGCGGGATGCGCAGGCTCTGTACCAGCGGCTCTGGGGCGCGGGTTTCCTGCCGGCCAGGTTTCAGGGCGTGGCCCTGCGTTCCGTGGGCGATCCGGTGCTGTTTCTGAACAACCCTGCCGGTGTGGATGCCGAGGTGCGCCGGCACATGCTCGATGGCCTGGCGCAGTTGAATCAGATGGCCTACGAGCGACAGGGCGACCCCGAGATCCAAACGCGCATCGCGCAATATGAGATGGCCTTCCGGCTCCAGAGCTCGATCCCGGAACTGACCGATTTGTCGGGCGAGCCCCAATCGGTGTTGGATCTGTACGGGCCCGAGGTGACCGTGCCCGGGACCTTTGCGGCCAGTTGTCTGCTGGCGCGGCGGCTGGTGGAACGGGGGGTGCGTGTGGTGCAGATCCTGCATCGGGAATGGGACACGCACGAGAATCTGCCGCGCGATCTTTCGTTGCAATGCCGGGACATCGACCGCGCCTGCTACGGCCTGATCATGGACCTGAAACAACGCGGTTTGCTGGAGGACACGCTCGTGGTCTGGGGCGGCGAATTCGGACGCACCGTGTATTGCCAGGGCGAACTGACCCGCACCAACTACGGGCGCGACCATCACCCGCGCTGTTTCACCATGTGGATGGCCGGCGGCGGGGTTCGCGGCGGGATGGTGTACGGCGAAACGGACGATTTCAGCTACAACATCGTGCGCGACCCGGTCCACATCCGCGACCTCAACGCGACCATCCTGCACTGCATGGGCATTGACCACAAGCGACTGACCTACCGGTTCCAGGGCCTGGACCAGCGTCTCACCGGCACGGAGGAAGCCCGTGTCATTCACGGCATTTTGAGTTAAGAATGGGGCCATGGGGACGTCGGATTGGACGCTCTTTCTGGGCCGATGGCACCCGGTGTTGGTGCATCTGCCCATCGGGCTGGTCCTGGGTCTGGTCTTTTTGGAGCTTGTGGCCGCGCTGCGTCCGCGCAAAGCCGTGGTGCGCGCCGCGGCGGGGCCGTTGTTGATCTTGCTGGTGCCTTCCGCCCTGGCGGCCGCGTTGTGTGGCTGGTTGCTGGCCGCCCCGGGCGGGTACGATGCGCATCTGCTGCGTTTGCATCGGGTGGGCGGGCTGGTGGTGGCGGCTCTGACGGTCTTGATGGCGGTGGCCCACGTTTTCCGGCGCTCGGGGTGGTACCGGTTTTTCCTGATCGCATGTGCCGTGGTGCTGGTCCCGGCCGCGCACTACGGCGGGGCGCTCACGCACGGTCGCGATTATCTGGCGCGGTATGCCCCTTCCTGGCTCAAACCTTTGCTGGGCGGGACGGCCGGTGTTGCGCCCGTGGCGGCAACGCCGCCGGTGTCGGATCCGGCGGAGTTCCAGGTGTACGCGCACGGCATCCAGCCGTTCTTCGATCATTACTGCGTCAGTTGTCACGGGCCCGAAAAGGCCAGGGGAGGTTTGCGCCTGGACCATCCCGACGGTTGGATGCGTGGAGGCGATTCGGGCCCGGCCATTGAACCGGGCCGGCCCGATGCCAGTCTCGTGCTGAAGCGGATGCGGCTGCCGGTGGATCACGACGATCACATGCCGCCCCCGGGCAAGCCGCAACCCGAACCGATGGACCTGGAGGTGCTCGCGTGGTGGATCGGGCGTGGCGCGCCCACCAATGGCACGTTGGCGGAGTTGGCGCCGCCGGCGGCGGTGGCGGAGCGGCTGCGAACTCTTTTCCGTCCCGGGGCTGCGGGTTCTTCCGTTCGGACCCCCGATTCCGCTCCCGCGGAAGCCGGTGCGGCCGGTGCGGATGCGGGGCCCGATCCGGAGACGATTCACGCGCGGCTGGGGTTGTCCGGTGTTTCGGTGACGGCGCTGGCGTCGGGGGAGCCGTGGTTGCAGGTCAGTGCCGTGGGCGCGGGTCGGAACTTCGACGATGAGGCGCTGGCGCGGTTGGTGGCCCTTTGCGGGGACCGGATCCGGTGGTTGGATTTGGGGGGCACGGCCGTGACCGACGCCGGTCTCCGGCATTTGCAAGCCGCGCCGCATTTGGAACGGCTCCGGCTGGATCGCACCCGGGTCACCGATGCCGGGCTGACCGAGCTGCAAAAGTTGGTCGGGCTGGAGTCGCTGAATCTGTACGGCACGGCGGTTACGGAGACCGGTGTGGCCGCAGTGTTAACCTTGCCGCGACTGCAGCGGCTTTATCTGTGGCGAACGCAGGTGGAGCCCGAGGCGGCGGTGCGGCTGCTTGCCCGGAGTTCAGCCGGGGCCGTGCAAACCGGGGGCGGCCCTTCGACCGGTCCACGGCCGTTACAGATTGAGACCGGCCCGCCGCCGGGCGCGGTCGAGCCCGTTCCCGGTGTTCCTGTGAACACGATTTGTCCCGTGTCCGACCGTTTGGCGGATCCGACCCGGACGCTGTGGCACGAGGACCGGTTGGTGGCGTTTTGTTGCGAGGACTGCCGCGAGGCGTTTCGGAAGGATCCGGCCCGTTTTTCGTCCCGGCTGGCTCAACTGGCCAATCCGCCGCCGGCGGCGCTGGGGCGGCGCCCGGACAATGAGCGTTGTCCGGTCTGCGACAAGCCGGCGATGTTGGAGGTTACGCTGGTGCACAGGGGTCGGGTTTTGGCGTTTTGTAGTGGAGCATGTCGTGAGCGGTTTGTGGCGTCGCCCGGTGATTTCGCGGCGGGGCGGGGGCCGGGGCGTTGAGGCCGGGGCGGCAAGGTTGGTGAGGGTGCGATTTGCGCTTGAGGGTGTGCGGGTTGTGCCGGTACACCGCCCTCCATGGGCTTGAGCACGGACGTCCGACCGATTGGTGCGGAGCTTTATTTTCTACCGGTGAGCACCCGTGTGCCCCTGAAGTTCGGGGCCGAGACTCTGACGTCGGTGGTTTGTGCGCGTGTGCGGGTTCGTGTGACGGATCGGCAGGGGCGGACGGGCGACGGCTGGGGTGAGACGCCTCTTAGTGTGCAATGGGTCTGGCCGGGTGCCCTTCCGTATCAGGAGCGGCTGGAGACTTTGCAGCAGTTCTGTCGGGAGCTGGTGCCACTTTGGGCGGCCATCCGGGTGGAGGGGCATCCGCTGGAGATAGGCCACGCGTTTTTGGAGACGGTCCTGCCCGGGTTTTGGCGTGGGTTCAATCAGCGACACCGGCGCGGTCGGGAGCCGATGCCCTGGTTGGCGGCCCTGGTGTGTGCTTCGGCTTTCGACCTGGCCACCTACGATGCCTTTGGTCAGCGGGTGGGTCTGCCCGTGTACGCCACCCTTCATCGTGGGTTTCTCAACCATGACCTGGCCCGGTACCTCCGGCCCGCGCCGGATGCACCCGTGGACTTTCGCGGTCTTTACCCCTCGGATTTTTTCCTGCCGGAGGCGCGGCGGCGCCTGGTGGCCTGGCATCTGGTGGGGGGTGCGGACCCTCTGGAGCGGGTGGACCTGACGGGGTCGGAACCCTCGGACGGGCATCCGGTGCTGTTGTCGGACTGGATTCGGCGGGACGGGCTGAAGTGTTTGAAGGTGAAATTGCGGGGCGACGACGCCGCATGGGATTACGAACGACTGGTCCGCGTGGGTCGGGTGGCCCTGGCGCAGGACGTGTACTGGTTATCGGCCGATTTCAACTGCACCGTGCGCGACCCGGCCTACGTGAACGATATCCTGGACCGTCTGCGGGATGAGTACCCGCGCATTTACGGGATGCTGCTGTATGTGGAGCAACCGTTCCCGTATGATCTGGAGGCTCATCCGTGGGACGTTCACTCCGTTTCGGCGCGCAAGCCGCTGTTTCTGGATGAGAGCGCGCACGATTGGAAGCTGGTGGGGCTGGGTCGGCGTCTGGGCTGGAACGGGGTGGCGCTCAAGACCTGCAAGACCCAGACGGGCGCCATTCTCAGCGCCTGTTGGGCCCGGGCGCACGGCATGGCCCTGATGGTGCAGGATCTGACCAATCCCATGCTGGCGCAAATTCCCCATTTGTTGTTGGCGGCGCATCTGCCGACGCTCATGGGGGTGGAGACCAACAGCATGCAGTTTTATCCGGATGCTTCAGTGCCGGAGGCCGAGGTCCACCCGGGTGCGTATCGCCGGCGGCACGGTTGTGTGGACCTTTCCACCGTGCAGGGGCCCGGCTTTGGTTACGGGGTGGAGCGGATCCGTCGGGTGTTGCCGGAGCCGGCGGCGGTGGACGGGTTTTGAGGGGCCGTTCAGCGACTACGGGCGCGGGTGCCGCTGCTGCTTTTTCGCCCCTGGGCGGCGCCTTCCAGCAAACTTCGGGCGTGTTGCAGGGCTTCCTCCGAGCAGCCGCCCAACATGCGTGCCAGCTCCTCCACGCGGCGGGCGGTGTCCAGGCGTTCCAGTTCGGAGAGGGTCCGCCCTTGGCGCACGACCTTTTGGACGCGCCAGTGGTGGTGGGCCGGCGCGGCCACGGGTGCCAGGTGGGTTACGCACAGCACCTGCCGGTGGGCGGCGATTTCGCGCATTTTTGCGCCCACGGCGTGCGCGGTTTCGCCACCGACGTTGGCGTCCACTTCGTCAAAGACCAGCACCGGGATTTGGTCCTGGGCCGCCAGAACGGTTTTCAAGGCCAGCATTACGCGCGCCAGCTCGCCCGAGGAGGCGATGGCGCGCAGGGGCCGCGCCGGCTCGCCGGGATTGGGCGCGAACAGGAACTCCACGCGGTCCCATCCCGTGACGGAGGGTGGTGGGGCGTTCTCGGGTCCGGGCAGCCGGGACTCGAGCTGGATGGTGAAGTGACTTTGGCGGAATCCCAGGTCGCGGAGATGCGCCTGCACGGCTTGTTCGAGTCGCGGGATGGTTTTGCGGCGGTGGGCGGTCAGTTCGGCGCCCAGCTCGCGCAAGCGGTGGTCCAGGGCGGCCAGTTCGGCCCTCAGCCGGTTGAGTTCGGTTTCGCGTCCTTCCAATGCGGCCAGTTGACGCGCCGCCTGCTCGCCGAAGGCCAGCACTTCGGCCAAGGTCCGGCCGTACTTGCGCTTGAGGCTGTGGAGCAGGTCCAGCCGCTGCTCCACCTCCTGCAGACGGTGGGGGTCGAGATCGAGCTGGTCGGCGTAGCGCGTCAGTTCACGGACCAGGCCCTGCCATTGTTCGACGGCGCGGGCGTGCCATTCCAGCCATTCGGCGGTGTCGGGGTCGAGTCGTTGGAGTTCCTGGAGGGTGCGTCCGACGATGCCGGCCTGGTTGAGCATCGAGTTTTCGCTCTCGGTGAGGAGGTCGAGGGCTGCGCGGGTCAGCTGCAGGAGGCGCGCGGCGTTGTTGAGCCTTTGGTAGGTGGCCTGGAGGGTTTCCTCCTCGTCGGGTTGGAGGCGGGCCTCGGCGATTTCCCGCACCTGATGGCGGAGCAGGTCGAGCTGCCGCGCGTAGGTGGCCTCGTCCATGATGAGGTCGGCCCTGGCTTTTTCGATTCGGGCGCGTTCGGCGCAGGTGGCGGCGAAGGTGCGGCGCAGTTCGTGCAATCCGCCGAAGGCGTCCAGCAGTTCCAACTGGCGGGCCGGATGCAACAGCGATTGATGATCGTGCGGCCCGTGGATGTCCACCAGGCGGTCGCCCAGCTCCTTGAGCACCGCCAGGGTGGCGGGTGAACCGTTGACGAATTGCCGGTTGGTTCCGGTGGCGGTGACGGTGCGTTTGAGGACCAGCCGACCTTCCTCGCAAGGTTCGAGTCCCCGCTCGATCAGCCACGGGTCCAGGGGCTCGGGCAGCCGGCTCACGTCAAACACCGCCTCCACGGTCGCGCTTTCGGCGCCGCTGCGGAGCAGGGTGCGGTCCGCGCGCTCGCCCAAAACCAGCTCCAGCGCGCCGATCAGGAGCGACTTGCCCGCGCCGGTTTCACCCGTGACGGCGTGGAATCCGGGGCCCAACTCCCAGGTCAGGTCCTCCACCAGGGCAAGGTTTTTGATGCGCAGAGTGAGCAACATGCTAAGTTGACGTCCCGACGGGGCCGGGGTTGCCGACCGGCCCGCAACCGGACCCGGTCTCATTCAAGGAGGGCCCGTCCGGTTGGCAAACGAAAAATGCAGCGATGACGTTTGAGTTGATCGTGCTGGGTTCCGGCACTTCCCAGGGTGTGCCGGTCATTGGAGCGGATTATCCGCCGGAGTTCCTTGCCAACCCCAGGAACCATCGGACCCGTTCGGCCATTTACGTGGCCACGCCCGAGGTCAAGCTGGTGGTGGACACGCCGCCCGAGTTCCGGCTCCAGATGCTCCGGGAGAACATCCGGTGGCTGGACGCCGTGTTGTTCACGCACGGTCACGCCGATCACATCATGGGATTGGACGATTGCCGGCGGTTTTGCGACCTGCGCGGGGGCCGCGCCCTGCCGGTGTATGCCGATGCGGCGACCATGGCCGATTTGCGCCGGGTTTATGCCTACGCATTTCACGACGGCCCGTGGCCCAAGGGGTATTTCATCCCTGAACCTCACGTGATTGAAGGTCCGTTCACTCTGGGCGACCTGCGGATCACGCCGCTTCCGCTGCCGCACGGGCGGTTTGTCACCACCGGGTACCTGTTCGAACAGGGCGGCCGCAAACGGCTGGCCTACCTGAACGATTGCAACGCCGTGCCCGCCGAGGTCATCGAACAGGTCCGCGGCGTTGAGGTGGTGATGCTGGACGCACTGCGATTTCGGCCCCATCCCACCCACATGTGTTTGGATGAGGCCCTGGCGGCCGCCCGGAGGATCGGTGCGGGACGGACCCTCCTGACCCATCTGACCCACGATTACGACCACGACCGCGTCAATGCCGACCTGCCGCCGGGTGTGGAGCTGGCCTACGATGGACTCCGCATTACGCTGGGGGCGGCTGCGGACAACCCGTTAACCCCGATGGCTTCGCATGAACCCGTCCGTTCCTGACGCTCTGCCCGCAAAAACCGGCCCTCTGCGCCGGGGAAGCCGCACGCGCGGTTGGCAGCGCCTGATCCCGGCCCTGATGGCCGGCTTCGGATTGGCCCGGCTTCATGCCGGTGAGGGTGACCAGGTCATTGTGATTTACAACAGCGCCGTGCCGGAAAGTCGGACCGTGGCCGTTCATTATGCCGAACGCCGGCAGGTGCCGCCTTCGCAGGTCCTGGGATTCAAACTTTCCACCGGAGCGGAAATGTCGCGCGCCGAGTACCGCGACCTGTTGCAGCAACCGCTGCTGGTCGCGTTGACCAACCGGGGCTTGTGGGAGGTCGGCGAAGTGCCCGCCCCCACCGGCAGCGCAGGTTCGACCCCGCGCCGCGGCGTGGTCCGGGCCCGGATCCGCTATGCGGTGGTTTGCTACGGCGTGCCGTGGCGGATCAAACCCGATCCGGGCCTGTACGAGCCCGAGGCCGAGTCGCTCCGGCCGGAGCTTCGCCGGAACGAAGCCGCTGTGGATTCCGAGCTGGCCTGTCTGCCGCTGGCCGTGGGGGGGTATCCATTGGTGGGGCCGTATGTGAACCCGCTCTATGGCGTAACCAATGCCGCACTGCTGCACCCCACCAACGGCGTGTTGCTGGTGAGCCGGCTTGACGGTCCCGCGCCGGACATCGCACGCGCCCTTGTGGACAAGGCCCTCGAGGCTGAACGGGACGGGTTGTGGGGCCGCGCGTATTTCGACTGCCGCGGCAACGTCGAACCCGGATTGCAGCCCGGCGAACAGATGCTGCGGCAGGCGGCCGAAATGGCCCGCCTGCTCGGCCTGCCGACCGTCCTGGACACCAACGAAGCGCTCTTTCCGGTTTCCTTTCCCCTCAGCCAGGTCGGGCTCTACATCGGCTGGTACGGCGAGAACATCGGCGGAGCGCTGGCCCGGGCGCGGGTCGAGTTCATGCCGGGCGCCTTCGCTTATCACCTCCACTCCTTCGCAGCCGCCGACCTGCGCAGCACCGACCGTTACTGGGTCGGTCCCCTGCTCCAGCGCGGGGTCACCATCACCATGGGACCGGTGTATGAACCCTACCTGGGCGGCACACCCGACATGACGATCTTCATTTCCCGATTCGTCCTTGAAGGATTCAGTTTTGGCGAGGCCGCCTGGGCGTGCCAACCGGTCCTGTCCTGGCAAACCACCGTGGTCGGCGATCCCCTCTACCGCCCTTATGGCCGCTCGCCCAGCGCACTGCATGCAGACCTGGAGTCCCGCGGGTCACCACTGGTCGCATGGTCGCACCTGCGCCTCGTCAATCTCAACCTGGCCCGGGGCACACCCGTGGCGGAAATGGTGACCTACCTTGAACAATGCCCGGTCACCCGCCAGAGCGCCGTACTCACCGAAAAACTTGGCGAGCTCTACGATCTGCAGGGCAAACCTCACTCCGCCGCCCTGATGTGGCAGCGCGCGTTGACCCTCGACCCCTCCCCGCAACAGCGGCTGCGGCTGTTGCTCCTCCTGGCCGATCGGTTCGAAAAACTGGAACAATGGAACGACGCCTACGAAACCTGGCGCACCCTGCTGCGCGACTATCCGGACCAGATCGAGAAACCCGTTGCCTATCGCCGACTGGCCGCGCTGGCCGAGCGATTGGAAAAGCCCGACGAAGCCCGGCAGTATCGACAGATGCTTGAGACCGCGCTGCCGCAGGGGACCAACCCACCCGCGGCGAAGGCACTCTGAATTTGTGCCGTGGGCGGTCCATCGCCGGGTCGCGGTACCGGGCCGGACCCTGCCCGAGATCTTGCCACGCCGCGGACTCCTGCGCTCGCCCGGTTGTGTCCTGTCCACAACCAGCCCGGTGGAAGGGGCAGCGAGAGACGCTCAGGAATCTGTGAATTTGTCCTGTTGGTGGGGCGCGACCAAGCGCCCCGGATGGCAACGCCAAAGCGGCAAGGGCAGATGCAACTCAGCCGGACCTGGCAGTGGACACGGGCAACCCCGGGGGAATCCCATTCATGGTCCGTCTGTGTGGAGCTCGAGCGGATGCCGATGGCCGAAGAGCCACACGGTTACAGGCCATGGAAATCCGGCTGGCCCGCCGGGCACGGGCGGGGCGGGCAACAAGAAGGGAGAACTCACCCCACCTGGCTCAAAGAATGTGGTCCCCGTGGGATCTTGCGACCCCACGGGGGCCAGCTCTCGGATCGGGGCTCGCCACGCCCTCGTCCCTGCCGGCATTGGGCGCCCGTTTGGCTGCCGGCTCCCCGACGCCGTGCCCCTCCTCGGAGGGGTTGTCCGGCCCCACGGCGACGGCCGGTTTGGAACCTTGCGGTTCGCTAACGATGGAGGGTGGACTTCTGAGCCTCCGGACTCATGGGCCGGCCTTGTGACAGACCGCACCGGAGACCCCGAACCGGCCCTGCACGACGGGCGTGCGGGTACCGGCTCCTACGGGACGGGCACAGTGATGATCACTTGCGTGCCTCACCCCCACGGGTCTCATCCACCCTCGCAAGGTTGCCTTTGGATCCGGGGCCGGCGATGGCAACCGGCACCACCGCCGCTTCACGTTCAGCCCGTGCAAGGGCTGATGTTGTGACCCCACGACGCAGACGCTGTTGGCGCTGTAACGGTGCGGTTTGGTTCCTTCCGGAACCTGCACGCGTGACCGCACCCGCGGCCGGTGTTCACGGTCTGGCGTCGGCTGGAACGCAGTAGCAACCTTGGACCTCGCGGGTCACTGCGATTCATCCGGGGCCGGAATCACCCGGACTACTTCACTCGGCTCGGGGCGCCTTCCGGTGCACCCCTGGCCGCCGACTCCAAGTTCGCACTACCGACAGGTGCGACCCTGCCGGAGGAGCCGGTGAATCCTGCCTCGGATGCACCCACGCGGACCTCGGCCCGTGCACGTGCATTCGAGGGGCCGCCTCCACCAGCCGGAGACGACCTTTCCCCGGTGACCCGGGATTATCCTCAAGGCGACCCTGACCCACCGCAGTGGGTCATGGATCACCTTTGTTCTTTCAATGAACCCACTGCTACAGTACGCCCGTTGGGCCGAACCGCCCACGGAAAGTTGTTCACCGGGTTATTCACCAGCCGCATGGGACCCGAAGATCAGAAAGCCGGCCAACCTGTTGCAGGCCAGTGGCGGATTCGGCCGAGGGCAAGTTATTCACCGAGCCCGTCTGTTCCGCGCCGGCCCGGTGTGGATAACTTCTTCTGACCCAAAGTGCGCCTCCCGCTCCGGCCAACGATCCACCAAACCTTTCGCGCACCCTCGAGCGGTGCCGCAGCGCAGCGGACGGTGCGTCGTATTCCATCGAAACGACCGTTCCGGCGGCCGGGAATCCCGCAGCCGTCGGGCGGCATGGGGCAAGACCTCCGAAAAGCTTCCGGGCCGGCCGGATGCACGGGTGTGTTGGCATCCAGGGATGCCAGCCGCCCCTTGCAGACCTTGCGGGCACCCTTGGAAGCAGGCTTGTGAGAAGGTGGTTTGGCACGGGCCGCCCCCGCTCTTGGGACTGCAGGCAAGGTCTTGCGGTTTCACGGGCGATCCGAGGGTGCGAGAGCGTTGAATTTCACTGTGGCTGCAGCTTTGAGAGAGGTTGGGGCCATGCGCGTAAAGGCGTTCGTCAGCGGGAATGGATCCCCGGGCGGACAGGGCGGGTGGCGCCCTCGACCTCGTTTTTCAAGGGTCCGCCTCGCTGGCACCGCCTTTCGAAATGTGAAGTTTGAAGACCCGACAGGGTTGCGGGCTCCGGCTCATGCGTGGGCTTCACGCAACAGCCGACCGCGCAGAGGTGGGAGCGTACCCGGTGGCATTTTTTCCAGACGAACCACGGTGTCGTAGAAACTGACGCTGCCCCCCACAGGGTCGAGCAGGCAGGTGTTTTTGAGGGTCGGATCGGTCCACATGGCCGCATTGGCGTGGATGCCCGTGGCCCGGCGCGGATCGCCCGGCACGCGGTGGCCGTCAATGACCACATCCGCGGCGCCCGTGGCCCAATGTCCCCAGCCCAGCGCGAAACTGATGACGCCCGGCCGGATGGTTTCGGTCAGTTGAACCCGGCCGATCATGGGTTTGCGGAGGCCGGGGGCGACCGGCCACACCCCGTCAGGGTTGGTGGCGCTCACCACCTTGACGGCATCGCCGTCCCGGAGACCGAGCCGGTGGGCATCTCGTGGGTTGATGAGCACGGTGTTCTCCGGCATGAGGGGGTGAAGCCAGTAATTGCTGATGGTCCGGCTCTTGGTGGCGTTGATGACGCGATGGGTGATGAGCTGGAGGTCGTAACCCTGGCGCAAGCCATCGAGGGGCCGGCCCTGGTAGTCGGCCAGCGGTACATAGGCAGCATGGGCGATGTAGGGTTGGCCCGTGGCGCTGTGTCGGTACTTGGCGGTTTTCTCCTGGTAGAGACAGAGGAGCTTGCCGTAGGGATTGGGCAGACGCGGTGCGGCTTTTTTCATGGCAGCTGCGTCCTGGAACCTGCCGCCACGGTTGAGGACGTGCACCACCTTGGCCCACCAACGTTCCCCTGCGGCTGCGCGCCACCGGTCCGGATCAAACACGCAGCGGGGCAGGTGACGACGGGCGGTCAGGAAGAGCTCCAGCTCGCGTGCGTCCGCGTCCGGGACGGCTTCCGAGCCGTCCGGCCGCGTCCCGGCGGCAAGGTTGGCGACTGCCTTGAGGTAAAAATGGTCGTAGTGAGTCAGGGGCTCTCCGGGGCCCAGTGCGTCCGGGCCGAAGGCCGGCAGTGCGAGCTTTTCCGCCAGGGCCATGAGCAGGGATTCGAGGCAGATGGGCATTTCCTGGCCGTAAACCCGGCAGGTTTCGGGCACCGGGCTCATCACGGGCTGTCGCACGGGCTGCACGCTCAGGTTGATGTTCGGATGCGACCCGTGAAACTCCCACCGTTCCAGGTAGCTGAGGTCCGGAAAGATGTAGTCGGCATACATGGAGGTGGTGCCGATGAGGATGTCGCTGGCGATGAACAGTGGCAGCTTGTTGACGTCCTGCAGGATCTCGATGTTGGTGTGACCGGCCGGCAGGGCGTAGGTGGGTGCTCCCATGTACATCAGCAGCACCTTGACCGGATAGGGATAGGCATCACCGATGCTTGGAATGATTTCCTGGTAGATGTCGCTGGACAGGGGGTACCAGTTGCGACGGGCCGGATAACCCTCGAACAGGGTGGTTTCTTCGTAAGCGACCTCGTGGCGGATGATGCTGATGCCGAAGGTGGGGATGGCTCCGGGGGTGTAAGTCAGATTGTACGGACCACCCTGGCTACCGTTATACGGATAGGTCTTGGGAGCGGACATGCCGCCCTGCCAGTCGAAGTTGCCGAGCAGGGCGTTGACCGTGTACCAGGCCAGTACGTTGTAGAAGCCGTTGGTGTGCTGCGACACCCCCCGGTGAAGATCCACCGCGGCACGCTTGCCATGTCGCGCCAGCTCGGCGACCACTGCCTCCACATCGTGAGGGGCCAGCTCACAAATCGCGCACCACTCTTCAAAAGAGTGCCTGAAGGCTTCCTCCCGTATGATCTGGAGGGCCGATTTGACCCGGGTCCCGTCCGGAAGGGCGGCGTCCACGAACAGGTCGCCCACTACGGGTTGGGAGACATCGTTCGGGTCAAACGGCACAAAACGGTCACCCTGACGCACAAGGAAGAACTTCTCCTCGTATTCCGTGGGGCCTTTGCCGGTTTGGACGGTGCGTTTTTCGGGCCGGGCCAGTCCGTGGTCGGCCGCGCGTGCGAAGGCCCCGGGCCGCCCGTCGTGGATTTCGACCAGCCAGGTGGCGTTGGTCCACGTGGTTTCGCCGGCGGCGGTGGCGGCGGCTTTGTTGGCGGCGGACAGGAAGCGGGCGTCGTAGGCCCCGTGTTCGAAGAGCCAGCGCAGGAAAGCCATGGCCAGGGCCCCATCCGTCCCGGGTTTGATCGGCAACCATTTCCACGCCTTGCTGGCCAGCTTGGAAAAACGCGGGTCCACCACGGCGATGCGGGTCCGGCCCTGGACGATGTTCTCGGTGAGCCGCACGGTCTGGTTGGGCGGGCCGTAATTTCCCTCGAACACATTGGCCCCCACGTAAAGGATGAACTCGGCGTTCTCGGTGTCGGCCTGCCAATAGAATTTCTGGCCGCCGTCAAATCCCCCGTTACGGTACTGCTCGCTCATGGCTTTGCAGGCGAAATAGAGCGAGCCCTGGCAGACGGTGGTATGGCCGTGGAGGTTGAGGGTGCCGAAAGCCGAGCCGAATCGCCTGATGAAATCGGCGCGACCGCCCTTGAGCCGTCCCCAGGCGATGACAAACTGATTGTTGCGCGGTCCCAGATCGGGGTGGTCGGGATCGATCAACGCGTTCAAATGAGCGGCGTATTTTTGTTTGAAGCGGGCCATCAGCTCGGCCTTGTTCCGCGGATCCTTTTCCTTCCAGAGCGCCGCGATGTCGGAGGCCATGGCCGCGGCCACCTTCGGATCGCGCAGGGCCAGGAGCGAACGCAGCCCCTCGACCTCGCGGTTTTCCTCGCCGGGGACGTGCGCAAAGAGTTTGCCGCCCTCGACGATCTCGCGGATGGCCTGATCAAAGTCAATGGTGATCCACCGGTTTTCACCCCGTTTGCCGGCTCGTTTGAGGACCTTGCGGATGCGATACGGATCGTAAGCGGTTTGCAGTCCGGCCTGGCCTTTGGGACAGATGCTGCCGTCCACATAGACCGCGTCGAAGGGCGAGGCCGACCCGGGCAGATGCGGGAACAGGGTCCAGGGGTTGTACGGATTGCCGTCAATCTTGGTGACCACACCGTTTTGGATCTTCACCTTGATTCCGCACCCCGTGTTGCAGTTCAGGCAGACCGAGTAGAGACAGTTTTCCGGTCTGGCCAGCTCATACGGGGCATCCGGTCGGCTGCTGATGAGAATCCGCCCCTCGGCGGCGTTCGCGTTCATGGCCCGGGTCAGGAGAGATCCGCCCAGCAGGGCGCCCGACCGTTCCAGAAACGTGCGGCGTGACAGACCTTCCGAACCGTGGACAGGATGACGTTTCATGGCTGGTGCTCACGTGGAAGAGGGTTGAACCGATGGCTCCTTCGGCAGCAGGGGCAGGAAGCGGTAACCCAGATAAAACAGGGCACAACCCATGGCGACGACAAAGAACACCACCTGCCACTCGAAGAAGCTGGGGACATACCAGAAAACCAGCCGGCGGTCGGTGAAGGCGTCTTGGAGGCCCTGCAGGTGAGGATCCAGCAGGCCCGGAATCACGATGTTCAGACGCACCGCCATGAAGGTCAGGGCCACCAGAAAACCCGCCCACCCCACGGCGCGCGGTCGGTCGCCGCGGAAGGTCAACAAGAGGCCGGGGATCACGCAGCCCAGGACCACGTGCACGATCCAGAAGACCCACCAGAACGGGCCAAACAAAACGCGCATGAGCAGTTCATACTCATGACCGACCCCGTACCACATGGGCACGGAGAACTCCGCCCACTCGATCACAATGCCGAGCACCAAAAGGCCGAGCACTGCCCGCCCGATGTACCGGGTCATCTGGCGGTACTCCTCGTCCCGGTGGGGATAGAAGGCGGCGACCACGAACGCCATGAGGGCTCCGCCGGAAATCAGGGCACCGGTGAGGAACAGGATGGGCATCAGGGGCGTATGCCAGAAGGGGCGGGCCGACAGGGTGCCGAACAGGGCACCGACGCCGCCGCTGAACGCCACGGCCAGGGGCACGCCCACGATGGCCAACACTTTCAGCCAGTGGCGACACCGGGCCTCCTCCTCGGCCGAGAGCGGTCCCTTCTGGAAGGCCAGCCATCGTCCCACGCGGCCCCGGAACCCGGGTTCGCTCTGCCAGCGGCAAAAGTCGGCCCGCATGGCCAGCCACAATTGCACCAGCAGGACCAGCGCGTAAAACGAGTACAGCCACGCCATGTAGGCCATCATGGAGCCGAAATTCGGACTGGTGAAGATGCGCCAGGCCCGAAACATCTGCCCCAGATCGAACCAGACGAACGTCAGTCCCATTCCCAGGGTCACGATGGCCGTGAACAATGCCAGGCGCCCGACTTTTTCCAGTCGCCTGACCCCGAACACGTAGATCATGGAGGAAAACAGATACGACCCCGCCGAAAGGCCGACGAAGTAAATGTAGGCCGCGACCCACAGACCCCAAACGATGTAACTGCCGTAGTTGGCATGAATATGGCCGTCCAACAGGCGGGTCAGCAAACCGTGCACACCCAAGCCTGCCGCGATCAACCAGAGCAGCCAGAGGAGAATGCGTGTGACAGGTTTCATGGTCGGACCGTTCAGATGAGGTAGACGACGTTGGGTTTGGCACCTTTTTCCTCGAGCAGTCGGATGGCGTTCGGCCGAGCGGCCAACTCACTCACCAGACTTTCGGGGTCATTGGCATCGCCGAAGTAGGTGGCACGCCCGATGCACGAGGTTACACACTCCGGCAGCATGCCCACTTCGAGCCGGTGCAGGCAGAACTGACATTTGCGTGCGTTGCCGACCGGCGACTTGTGGCCCTCCCGTTTCCAGGCTTTGCCGTACTCGAAACTGGGTTGCTGCTCGTAGGGTTGCAGCGCCGGCGTGTTTTTTGTGTAGAACTCCCCGAGGTCGCGGGTGCGGGCGTTGTAAGGACAGGCCGTGATGCAATAGCCGCACCCGATGCACTTGTCATAGTCCATCGCAACGATGCCATCAGGTCGTTTCCAGGTGGCCTTGACCGGGCAGACGGGCGTGCAAGGGGGTTCGTTGCACTGCATGCAGGGCCGGGGCGTGAATCGGATGGCCACATGGGGGAACCTTCCCATCTCCTCCGTGACCACCGGCCGGTACACCACGCCCGGGGGAAGTTTGTTTTCGGCGATGCATGCGATGGTGCAGGCGTGACATCCGACGCATTTGCGGGTGTCGATCACCATCATCCAGTGGCGTTGCTCCACCGGCTTGCTCATGGCCCGGGCCAGCTCCCGCTGCATGCGCAGCAGGGGATCACTGTTCCTGTCCACCGGGATGGTGGACAGTTCCGGCAGTTGGCGCACGGACTCTGCACCCCGGGGTTCGTTGCTGACGCGGGTCCGCTTGGCCGAGACCAGCGCGGCGGCACCCGCGGCGGCCGAGGCGGTCAGGATCGCCGCCGCCTTCAGGAAGGTCGCCCGGTCCACGGGCTCCTCACCCGTGGCAGCCGTGGGAGGGGGAGAAGTTGGGGTCTTCATGGAACGTCAGAATCGCAGATTCAGGTCCGCTTGAAAGAGTTGGTACTGGTCCAGCCAGGCCGTGCGCGAGGCATCGCGCAAGTCGCCGGTGAACCCGGTGGGAAGGGCCTTCTCCTTCCGTTCTGCGCGGGCATAGGTCAGCGACAGGCTCAGGAAATCGGTCAATGCATAGCTGCCCTGCAACGCCACGCCGCGCAGGTTCAGGCGGGAGTCAAACAGGTCGGAATCCACAAGGTTTGGATCCAGGGCGAACAGGCCGGATTCCATGTAAAGGGCCCGAAGGCTCCAACCGCCCTTTTTTCGGGCGGAGCCCAATTCCACACCCGCAAGCCACGCGTAAATCTCATCGTCGTGGGCCGGTTGGCCGGCGGCGCGGGCGCGTTCGGAACCGCTGAGGTTGACGGCAAAATCGCCGAACAGGCGTACGGGAACCACCCACCCCGACCAGGCCACCTCCACCGGGGTCTCCAGGATGCAAAGGTCATTGATGCCGGTGCTGCCCGCGGCGGTCAGCCCCGTGAAGTCGGTGCGGAAGGAATCGCCCGCACCGGTGTAGAACGTCAGCAGGGGCGCCACGGTCAGTTTCCAATGTTTGTGGGGTGTCCAACGGATCCCGAGCTGTTGTCCGAACAGGTAGGCATCCGCCCACGAGGGACCGTTGCCGAAGGGATTGTCCGGGTTGGCGTCGTCGTACAGGAACTGGCCGAAGGTGGCGAACCATTCCACCGAGCCGGTGCGATAACGGAACGACTGGCTGAGGCCTTCGGGTGCCAGGTCATGGTCCCACGCCAGCACGGTGGTCACAAAAGGATTTTCCTGCCGGCCGGCGGTGAAGGTGGCCCACTCGCAGGGTGTCCACTGCATGAACAAGAGGCCGAGGTAGAGCCGGTCCGAGTCCTTGCCCCAGGGGCCGCTGTCGTCCCCGAAGGTGACGTTGCTGCTGCGGCCGCCCGGGCCCGTCTCGATCCGGATCCCTGCACGCCACGACTCGGTCAGATCCAGATTCGCCCCCGCCCGGAGACGGTAACGCCAGCGGTTGCGGTCCATGTGGTCCCCACCGGGTGAGCTGTCATCCTGGCCACTGCGGTGTTCGAAGCGCAGCCGCAGGTCGCCGTAGAGATCGAGATTCTCGACCCAGCTGCGCAGCCCGATGCGGTTGGTTTCAGTTCGGGCCGGTTCGGCAGCGGCCAGTCGCCGGGCCAGTTCCTGGCGCGTTTGATCGGCTTCCCGAGCGGTGATCAGGCCTTTTTGTTCGAGAAGGTTCAGAAGTACCTCGGCCTCGGACACGCCCGTTGAAGAGGGTGAGCGTGTCTCGGCGCCCTGCGGAACCTCCGGCTTCATCGCCAAGAGGGCGCAAACAGCAACCGCAACCCAGCCCTGACCGAATCGTGGTGTGCCTGGATGTTTCATACTTTGGACCGTTTGGGTTTGAGACGTGTGTCTGTGACTGGAATGACGTTCAGGGAAACTCCGGGGGAAACCGCACGGAGCCGGGGAGATGCACTCTGGACCTGTTTTTCAAGAAGGTCGGAAAGGTGCACATCCCCCAAAAGGGCCAGGATCTCGGTTCGTGCCCTGGCCCAGTGCTCGTGTGAGGGACAAAGCCGAATGCACTCGTCGGGGTTCAGTCCCAGCAAACACGAGGGCAACCAATCGCGACCTTCGACGGCCTGGACGATTTCCAACAGGGTGATCTGGTCGGGCGAGCGGGTCAGGACGAAACCGCCTCCCCGCCCGCGACGGGAACTTAGCAACCCGGCCCGGGTCAGTTTCCGAACCACCTTTGCCGTGTAGAACCGCGGCAGGCCTGCGCAACGGGCGATGTCTTCCACCTGACGCACCTCACAGCTCGGCCGGGCCACGCACAGCATGGCATGAATCGCGTATCGGGTTCTTTCTGTTTCGCCCATCATCGGTCTGTCCGGCAACTTCGACCCGGACACGTCACGGTTTCGTAACGTCACCGCAAAAAAGACACGGTTGTCCGCATTTTGCCAAAGCCTTTTTTGGCTGTTGCTTTACCAATCTTGCCCCGGAGCCGATGGATCCCGCTTGCCGGGCCGTCCGGAGGGGCCCATGGGGCGGCGGCAAGGGGTCAGGCCGCCTGCCGATCCGGGCGGTGCGAACGGTTCGCAGGGCAGGGCCGCAGGTGGCTCCGTGCAGGGGGTTGATCCGCCGGCTGGACAACCCTGTTTGGGCCTGCACACACTTTGGGTGCGAGCCGTGGGCGGGGCCGGCTGTGCGAATCCTTGGGGCGGGCGTTTGGACACCGGGGCTTGCCGACCGGCAATATGTGATTGGCGATGAACCCCGAATACATCGCGCTGGTATTGATCCTGGGCGGGGCGCTGTACCTGTTTTGGACGCAGAAGGTGCGAATGGACGTTACGGCCCTGGGGGTCATGCTGGCGCTGATTGTGCCCTGGCCGCGGCCGGACGGTCATTGGCGCGGCTTGTTGACGCCGGCCGAGGGATTTTCCGGGTTCGGTAGTGTGGCGGTGGTGATGGTTGCCGCCATGTTTGTGTTTGGAGCGGCGCTGGCCCGGACCGGGGCCACCGAGTTATGGGGGTTGCGGGTTCTGCGGGTGTGCGCCCGGACGGAGCTGGGTTTGCAGGCGGGCGTGCTGGCTTCCACCACGTTGGTCTCCATGTTCGTCAACGACACCACCGTGGTGATCCTGTTTCTGCCGTTGATTATGACCCTGTGTCGCGAGCGCGGCTGGTCGCCGTCGCGGTTCCTGATGATTGCCGCCTACGGTTCGCTGTTGGGAGGGCAATGGACGCTCATTGGCACGCGCAGCAACATCATCATCAGCGACATCTTGCGGCAACAAACCGGCGCGGGGTTTGGATTTTTCGATCTGACCCCGGTGGCGGCGGCGGTATTTGTGGTATGTGGGGCGGCGTTGTTGCTGGTGGGCCGGCGTTTTTTGCCGGCGGAGGAAAGGGGCGAGAGCCTTGAGGACCGGCTGGCCCGGCATTATCTGACCGAGGTGATGGTGACGCCCCGATCGGGTCTGCTGGGGCGTCCGATCCGGGAGGTGGTGGCCGCCCTGGGCCCGGAGGTTGCGTGGATGGGGCTGGTGCGGGGTCAGGAGCGGTTGCCACCGGCGGATTGGTTGCATTTGCAGGCCGGGGACGTGTTGATCCTGCAGGGGCCGGTGCCGGTCATTGGGGGGTTGTTAAAGTCGCGGGACTTTCAGCTTCAGGAGGAACTGGCGCTCAATGACCGGACGTTGCGGAGTGTGGACCTCGTGACGGTGGAGGCGATTCTGGCGCCCCGGTCCAACTACGTCGGCCGGACCTTGGAAGAGGTCCGGTTCACGCAGGACTATGGGTTTACCGTCCTGGGCATTGCCCGGCGGGGTCGGAGCCTGGAGGAGCGTCCGGCCCAGACGCCGCTTCAGGAGGGGGACTCACTGCTGCTCCTGGGACACGTAACGGCCCTGCCGCGGCTGGCGGCCAACCCGGATTTGATTGTGCTGGCGCAACAGGAATTCGTGCCGTTCAACCGGTCTCGGGCCGTGCTGACGCTGGGACTGCTGCTCGGCGTGGTGGTGACCGCCGCCACCGGATGGTTGAGTCCGGCGGTGTCCATTCCATGTGCGGCCCTGATCGTGGTGTTGACCGATTGCGTGAAGGTGCGGGACCTCTACCAGGTGGTGGACTGGCAGGCCGTGGTCACGGCGGCCGGGCTCATCCCCTTCGGTTTGGCGGTGGAGAAGACCGGGGCGGCGCGTGACCTGGCGGAGCTGGCGGTGCAATGGTTGCAGGGATGGGGGCCGATGGCGTTGCTGGGGGGGTTGTGTTTGTTGGCGCTGGTCCTGACCCATTTTGTGGACAATTCCGCCGTGGGCATCATTTTGGCGCCGGTGGCCTACAACGTGGCGGTGATTCTGGGGGTGGACCCCAAACCGTTCATGGTGGGAATGGCCGTCTGCATTTCGGCGTCCTTTTGCACACCGTTTGCGCATGAGAGCACCATTCTGGTCATGGGCCCGGGCCGGTATCGGTTCCGGCATTACCTGCAGGTGGGCGGGCTGCTGGCGGTGTTGACCTGGCTTCTGACCACCTGGTTAACCCCGCAGGTCTGGCCCTTTTGAGGGAGCGTGAGGCTGTGGCCGCGGTTGACCGGGCAGGGGGCTTGGCAACCGGGGACCGGCCTGTGAATGTGTGCCCGGAGCGGTCGTCCCAACCGGGCACGGCAGAGGGCAGGTTTCGGCAGGGCCTTGCGGGGCGCCGGGCGGTTTACTGTTTGTCGCGGGTGCGGTTCTTTGCCTCGGCTTCGTAGCGATCCAACACTTCGCGGAGCATCTTGCGCAGCTCCTCGTCGTCGGCGGCTGCGATGGCCTTTTTCTGGTACTCGATGGCTTCGTGGACCTTGCCGGTGTCGAACAGCGCCCGGGCATAGGTATCGAGGACGGAGGCGTTGGTGCCGCCGGAGCTGTCGAGGGCGGCCCTGGCCAGGTGCAGGGCCAGGTCGAGGTCGCGGTGTTGGATGCGTTCGTCGGTGAGGAGTGTCCAGGCCCATTCGTTGAGGTCCTCGGGGGCGGCGCCCTTGAGTTCGCGCAATTGGCGGGCCAGTGCGGACATTTCGTTGGTGGAGGTCATGCCGGCGGCTGCCCGGGCGTAGCGGGTGAACAGTTGGGCATGGGCCATGCGCTGTTTGTATGTCGCCAGGTCAAAATCTTTCGGTGCCAGGTCGGTGAGTTCCTTTTCCAGCCTGGCCAGGGTCTCCGGGGCGGCTTCGCGTGCCAGGGCCTGCTGGTACTGGCTCAGGGTGATGCGGAACTGGATCAACTTGCGAATTTCCTCGGCGTTGAATTTGCGGTTGGGCAGGAGGGGCCCCACCTCGGCGTCGAGCGCCTCCAGTTCCTTGCCCAGGGCGGTGGCCTTGTCCTGGTCGCCGGCGATCACGGCCTGGGCGAACTCGTCCAGTTTGCTTTCGGCCTCGGCCCGTTTGCGCGTTTTTTCCAGGTCGAACTTGCCCGACTGCAACTCCTCCAGCACGGTTTCCAATCGGTCCATGGGATGGCCGTGCCAGACGATGCGCCCCTGTTTGTCCACGACGAAGGCGTGCGGGATTCCGTTGATGCCGAAGGCGCCCATGTAGGCTTCGCCGGTCTTGTTGTCCTTGTCCACGGCCACCCGATATTCCATCCGGTCTCCCATCCGGTTGACGAAGGGCCGGACCGTGGCCGCGTCCTCGTCGCTGATCCCCACGAACACGACGTCCTTGAATTTCTTCTGGAGCTCGGTCAGGTGGGGGATGCTGACGCGGCAGGGGCCGCACCACGTGGCCCAGAACTCGACCACGGCCACCTGTTTGCCTTTCAGGTCGGCCAGTTTGACCGGGTCGCCCTTGATCCACTCGGCGATCTGGAGTTCCGGGGCGGGATCGCCCAGTTTGCCTTCCGCTGCGCAGAGGGTGAGGAGAGAAGACGACAAGACCGCACCTGCGGCCACCAGGATAGAGGCTTTCATCGGAAATGTGTTGATTCGATTGTTTTCAGCAGCGCCGGACGGTACCCCCGGATCGGCGCCATGTCAAACCCGGCAGGCAAGCGGGCCGGGAGCCCGTGCCCGGCTTGCCCGAGGGCTTCTTTGGCATCAAAGTCCATCCGGCGGGCCGGAGAGAGAGCACCGGCGACACCCGGTCGGCATGAGCCGGGGCCGGGCCGGCTGCAAGTACCTGGATGGAAGACTGGTTGGAACAGATTGAAGCGGAGGCTGCCGTGCGGCTGCGGCTCGGCGCGGGCCGGACGGTTGCGGAGGAGCTGGACCGGTTCCGCGCGTTTTTGAAGCGGCAGACCCAGCGGTTGCGGATGTGGCATCGGCGGGGTGGTGGGGGACGGGAGGTCTGCCAGGCACGGGCGCACCTGTACGATGTCCTGTTGCGTCAGCTTTGGGAGGCGTCGGTGCAACGGCTGCTTTCGGGGGGCATTTCGGCCCTGCCGGAGATCACGCTGGTGGCGGTGGGCGGGTACGGCCGGGGTGAGTTGAACCCTTTCAGCGACCTGGACTTCATGTTGCTGCACGACGGCGCGGTTGTGGGTGATTCCGTCCCCTCGGGCCCGATGCAGGAGTTGCTGAACGGCGTGCTTTATCCCTTGTGGGATTTGGGGGTCAAGGTGGGACACGCGGTGCGGACGTTGGACGAGGCGGTGGCGGTGGCCAACAGTGACATGCAATCCAAGACCGCCCTGTTGGAAGCGCGGTGGATTGTCGGGGACCTGGGCCTGTTTGATCGCTTCCAACGAGCCCTCCAGAGCCGGGCAATCCGCGGAAAAGAGCGGGAGTACATCGCTGCCAGGTTGGAGGACCAGGCGGCGCGACGGGCCCGGTACGGCAACTCCCCCTGCATGCAGGAGCCCAACCTGAAAAACGGGTGCGGCGGATTGCGCGACTATCAAAACCTGCTCTGGATGGCACGGGTCAAATTCGGCGTCCGGTCCCTGGGCGAACTGGAGGCCACGGGGCGTCTGACGCCCGGGGAACGGAAGGCGTTGGAGAGCGCCCATGATTTTCTGCTGCGGGTACGGACCGAGCTGCACTACCAACTGAATCGGGCCGGGGACGTGCTCGGCAAAAACCTGCAACCGGCCGTGGCGCTGGCGCTGGGGTACGAGGACCGGTCCCCCAGCCGGCGCATCGAGCGGTTCATGCGCGAACTCTACACGCACACGCGGAACATCCACCTCATCACCCGCACGTTGGAGGAGCAATGGGCTCTGGTGCCACCGCCGGGGCCGCGGCAGCGGCGGTTGCGGACCCGCTGGCTGCGCCGGGAACCGCGTGAACGTGTCGTGGACGGTTTCCTCTTCGAAGACGGGCGCGTGCGGGCCACTTCCGAATGGGTGTTCCAGGAACAGCCCCGCCGGCTGATGCGGGTGTTCCTTCACGCGCAGCAACGCGGATGTCGTCTGCACCCGGACCTGATCCGCCTCATCCGCCAGCACCTGCGTTATGTGAACCGGACGTTCCTGCACGATGCCCACGTGAGCGAGACCTTCCTGGCCATCCTCGACCAGCGCGGGAACGTGGGCGCCACCTTGCGCGCCATGCACGAGGTGGGATTGCTGGGCAAGTACATCCCGGAGTTCGGGCGTCTCACGTGCCTGGTCCAGCATGAGTTCTATCACCAGTACACCGCCGACGAGCACACCCTGGTGTGCATCGAACAACTCGACCGGGTCTGGCACGCCACGGAACCGCCGTATCGGCAGTACGCCCCGCTCCTGCAGCAACTGGAGCGACCCTGGTTGTTGTACCTGGCGCTGCTCTTGCACGACACGGGCCGCCACGGCAGCCAGGGGCCGCATGCCGTGGCCAGCGCGCAGTTGGCGGGTCGCGTGGCAAGACGGCTGGGGCTGGATCGGCCGAGCACCGAGGCCCTGCAGCGTCTGATCGAGCATCACCTGCTGATGGCCACCCTTTCCCAACGCCGGGACCTGGAGGACCCCGCCGTCATCCAGCGTTTCGCTGCGCAGGTGGGCGACCTTGCAACGCTGCAGCGGCTGACGTTGCTGACGTTTGTGGACGCCCTGGCCACCAGCGGCGATCTGTGGAACGGATTCAAGGACGCACTGTTGCGCCAGCTGTACGAAAAAACCGTGCCGCTATTGTCCGGCGACACCCGCTTCCTGCTGGCCACCCAGAAACGCAAGGAATCGCTTCTGGCCCAGGTCCGCCATCACCGGCCGGATCACCTGGGTGAGGACGAAATCGCGGCCCATTTCGACGGTTTGCCCGCCCGGTACTTCGAGATCCGGACCGCGTCGGAAATCCTCGAGGACCTCGAACTGGTTCATCGGTTCCTGCGGCTCCAGATTGCAGTGGAGGAACGTGCGCTCGAACCGGTGATTGGCTGGCACGATGATGTGGACCGCGGTTGCGCCGCGGTGAAGGTCTGTACCTGGGACCGTGAACGGCTTTTCAGCCTCATCACCGGTGCCTTCAGTGCCGCCGGGCTCAACATCCTGACGGCCCGCATTTTTACCCGGGCCGATGACATCGCCCTGGACGCGTTCCACGTGACCGATGCCCGCACCGGGGGCCTGCCCGCGCCCGAGCAGAAGCAGCAATTCCAGGACGTCCTGACCCGCCTGCTGCGGGGCGAGGCACTGAACCTGCCCGCGCTGATTGCCCGGCACCGCCGGTTGCGCCCGCTCTACCAGGGTTACGAGGGAGAGTCCATCGCCACCCGGGTCCGGTTCGACAGCGAAACCTCCGACCTCTACACCCTGGTCGAAATCGAGACGGAAGACCGCGTGGGATTGCTCTACGACATCACGCGCCTGCTGGCCGAGGCCCGCCTGAACATCGCCTCGGCGGTCATTTGCACGGAACGGGGCGCGGCCATCGACACCTTCTACGTCACCGACCGTCAGGGACAGAAATGGACCGATCCGGCCGCCCAGCAACAACTTGCGCGGCGCCTGGGCAGGATGCTGGACGGGGCCCGCAGCTGAGGGTGTCCACGGCCCGGGCTCAGGGCGTACCCGGTCCTTTGGGCGCGGGTGGCTCGGCCCCGGGTCGCCACCGTGCCCAGTCTGCCAGGAACAGTTGCTCCGGCAGGAACCCGCTCGGCGCCGCCCGCAAGGGACACCAGGGCGGCACACTCCGGCTGACCAGGGCATCCAGGACCAGGTTGGCCCAGCTTCGTTCCCCGGCCCACACCCAGCCGGTCAGGAACTTCGCATCGATCGTGCGGGGCGTCAGGTACAGCGCGTTGATCGGTTTCAGATAGTCGTTGATGGCAAAGAAGGTGTCCGGCGAGGAGGCCTCCTCGGACGGGGGCAGGAAATGCCGGGTTAGCAACACCGCCTGCCGTTGGCCGTACCACGCCACCGCCCACGGGATGTCCGTCATCATGAGCTCGTGCGGGCGCAGCCAGCTCGAGACCCGCTGGATGATGAGGGGGTTGTACGGCGGATACGACGTGCGCAAGGGCCGCGGCGGCAGGAACACCAACAACAACGGCGCACCCACCACGGCCACAAACAATCCCATCACCGTCAGGCGCAGGGAGTACAGGGGCAGCTCCAGTTGATCCAACAGCGTCAGGAAAAACGCCACGCCGTACATCACCACCAGCGGGGCCACGAGCACCAGGAGGTTCTCGGTGTTGATTTCCGGCGTTTCATCCGAGAGATGCGTCCGGCCCAGGGCCTGCACCACCACAAGCACCGGCAGGCAGAGGACCACGAACCATCGCAGCCGCTGCCGCGCCGGATGCAGGAACGGCACCAACAAGCCGGCCAGAAACAGGGCCGCCACCCAGCTCCCGCCGAAGCGGAGGGCGTCCTGGGTCATGATCAGCTTGAGGTTGGCGAAAAACTTGTTCCAGACGGGCGACAACGGGGCCACTCCCACGGGCACCTCAAATTGGGGGTGCAGGGACCGCACCAACCGGTCGCCCGGCCACACATAGGTGCCGTCCAGCACCGTATACGTCGCCGCCCCGAACGGCAGGCCGCTCCAGTACCAGTTCCGTACCAGCCACGGTGTCAGCACCGCCACAAACACCCCCACCGCCACCACCGCCGCCGTGCGCCGGCGCGGGCCCCCCACCCACCCGATGTACAGCACCACCGGCACGATCAACCACCCAAACGCGTACCGCGTCAAACACCCCAGGGCCACCACCAGGCCCGCCAACGCGGCCCATCCCAGGACCCGGCCGCCCTGGTCCGGCTGTTCCCGGCCCAGCTCCTCCAGGCGCACCAGGCACATCGCCAGCCCCACAAACCACACCCAGAGCAGCACGGTGGAAAGCCCCGACAGCGCAAACCGCCAGAACACCTCCGTCAGAACCAGCACCATGGCCGAAAGCCAGGCCACCGTGGAGTCAAACAGCCGTCGCGCCAAACCAAACACCATCCCCACCAGCAGGAGAAACAGCACCTGACTGAACGCGACCACCGCCAGTTCCGGGGCATAACGAAAGGGCGGTTCGGATTGGACCTCCTGCCCCGGCGGCAGCAGTTTGAACAGCCCGGCCAACAGCACCGGCCAGACCGGCGGATTCACAATGTCCGGATGCCCCGTGTGGAGGCGTGCGTCATCCCGGATCCCCCCTTCCAGAACCGGACCGCGACCGTGCCGTTCGCTGGTGCTTTTGACCAGGTAAATGCTCACCGGACGGATGCAGAGCGTGGTGAACCCGCGACCCTCGGCCAGGTTGCGCGCCACCTGCGCCATGTCCATCGCCTCCGGCGCGTAAAAGTTTTTGAAGGCGCGCACGTTGTACCCGAGGGCCAGCACGGCCAGCCCCAGGACCGCCAGCGCCACCCGCAGGTAACGCAAACCCGGCCCCTGTTCGAACTGGTGAATCAGATCCTGCAAAAACGGCATGGGTTCAGTCCTCCCCGGAATCCTCGATCCGGTACTGTTTCAGTTTGCGATAAAGGGTGCGCCGGCTGATCCCGATCTTGCGTGCGGCCAGGGTGCGGTTGCCGCCGGTCTCCCGCAGGGCGCGCAGGATCAGCTCCCTCTCCGCATCCTTCAGGGTCAGGTCCGCCGAGGTCAGCACCGACGCCGCAGGCGGTGCCACCGGCACGGCCACGGCCTCCCGCACCGAAGCGGGCAGGTCCCGCAACGTGATGCGGTCGCCGCGGCACAAGACCACCGCGTGCTCGATGGCCGTGCGCAGCTCGCGCACGTTGCCCGGCCAGGGGTATTTCAACAGCGCCTCCATGGCGTCCATGGTGAAGTCCCGCACCGGTTTCTGGTTCTCGGCGGCGAACTCGCGCAGGAACCGGTGCGCCAGCAACGGAATGTCCTCCCGACGCTCCCGCAGCGGGGGCAACCGGATCTCCACCACCCGCAGTCGAAAATACAAATCCTCCCGGAACCGCCCCTCCCGCACCATCTGGGCCAGGTCCTTGTTCGTGGCGGCAATCAAACGCACGTCGGCCGTGAGCGTCTTGTTCGATCCCACCCGCTCGAACGTCCGTTCCCCCAGGAACCGCAGCAGTTTGATCTGCAGCGTTGCGTCAATCTCGCCAATCTCGTCCAGGAACAGCGTCCCACCGTGCGCCTGCTCGAACCGGCCGATCCGCCGCTCGTGCGCGCCCGTGAAGGCGCCCTTCTCATGACCGAACAATTCGCTTTCCAGCAATGTGGGCGCCAGCGCCGCACAGTGCACGATCACCATCGGCATGCGCGCCCGGGGACTGAGCTGGTGAATGGCCCGGGCGATGACCTCCTTGCCCGTGCCACTCTCGCCCAGCAGCAGCACCGTGGCCCGCGTGGGCGCCACCTGCCGCACGATTTCGAACACCTCCTTCATCGCGGGGGATTCCCCCACCAGATGCTCCAGCCCGTAGCGCTGATTCAGCTGCTGTTGCAGGGCCAGGTTTTCCGACTCCAGATGGCGCTGGCGCAACGCCCGCTGGATGCGCATCTCCAGCTCGTCAATCTGCATGCGGCCCTTGGGGATGTAATCGTCCGCGCCCTGCTTCATCGCCTCCACGGCCAGTTCCTCCGAACCGTAGGCGGTCATGAGGATGCAGACCGGCGGCCGGGAGAGGCTCTTGGCACGGCGGATCAGTTTCATGCCGTCCTCCAGAGGGAGCCGGAAATCCGTCAGCAGCACGTCCACCGGTTCACGTTCCAGCAGGTCCATGGCCGCATGCGCGTCCTCGGCCACGTACACTTCGAACCGGTCCTCCAGAGCCGCCCGCAACCCCTCCCGGGTCGGCTTCTCATCGTCCACGATCAACACCGTAGGCTTGTTCATCCCGCTGCCCGTCAGCATGCGAACGACCCCGCCCCGTGCACAAGCTCCGGCATGGTCGCCCTTACGAACCGGTGGCTGCCTCCTCCGACGCGGGTGCGGCCCCGCCCGGCGGTTCCAGCAACCGGGGCCGACGCTCGTGCAGCGGCAGCCAGATCCGGAACGTGGTGCCGCGCCCCACGTGACTTTCCACCTCGATCCGACCCCGGTGCGCCCGCACGATCCGTTGCACGATCATCAGGCCGAGACCGGACCCCTTTTGCTTGGTGGTGAAGAACGGCTCGAACACCCGCTGCAGTTGTTCCGGAGTCATCCCGCTGCCGGTGTCGGCCACCACCACCCAGACCCCCTCCGAATCCGCGCCGGTTTGCAGGGTCAACGTGCCGCCCCGGGTCATTGCCTGCATCGCATTTTTGACCAGATTCACCAGCACCTGCTGCATCTGCACCGGATCCAGCGGAGTCTCGGGCACCGCGCGCGACAGTTGCATCTGCACGGTGATCCCGCGGTTTTCGAGTTCCGGCCGCAACAGGTCCACCGTCTTCCGCACCACGTCGTTCAGCGAGGTGGGACGCAACTGCGGAGCGGTTGGCCGCAACGCCTGCAGAAACTGGGTCACGATGTAGTCCAGCCGGTTGACCTCGCCCTGCGCCACCTGGAGGAATTGTTCCATCCGGGCCAGCACCGTCGCCACATCCGTGTGGGTGGCGCGCGGGCCCGAGCCGGTCTCGGCACCCGCGCTTGCGGGCGCCGGTGCCGATCCCTCCCATGCCGTCTTCAGCTTTCGGAGCTCGCGCTCCAACAACTGCAGGTGAATGTGCAGGGCATTGAGGGGGTTGCCGATCTCATGGGCCAGGCTGGCCGCCAGCAGGGTCAGCGCCTGGACACGCTCGCTCTCAATGGCCTCAAACGTCTGCTGCCGTGCCTCGGTCGCGTCGTGCAGAATCAGCGCCACGCCACTGGTCCCGGTCTGCCGCCCGTCCAGCGGCGCGGCCAGCAACCGCAGAAACCGCGGCCGGGGATACTCGATCTCAAACTCCTGACGCACGAACCGCTGCCCGCCGGCGGTGTCCAACCGGGCCAGCTGATCCCAGTCCACCTCCGGCACGCAATCCCGCACATGCCGTCCCTCCACATCGTCGGTCAGGCCCAGCATCCGCCGCGCGGCCTGGTTGAAGTACAAAATCTTCCCCTGTTCGTCCGTGACGAGAATGCCGTCCTCGATGGTGTTGAAGAGCGTCTCCAGGAAGGAGCGCTCCCGGGCCAGCCGCTGGACCACCGCCTGCAAGCCCTGCGCGTCCAGGCGGCCGATCCGACCCAGTACCTTGTCCAGAAAACCCGATTTGACCGCTGCCACCGTGTGTCTGCCTCCTCCAAAGTGCGCGTGCCCTGCCGCGCCGGCTCACAACCAGCCGCGACGCCGCATCCACCAGTACATCAACCACGTGCTCACCACCGTCAGACCAATGGCCCAGAGGTAGCCGTACCGCCAGTGAAACTCCGAAATGGTCTCGAAATTCATCCCGTACCACGTGCCCACGATCATCACCGGCGCCGTCAGCACGGTGATCAACGTCAGCACCTTGAGCACATCGGCCGTCTGATTGGAGGACACGTTCAGGTACAGCTGCAGGGTGCCCGTCAGCGAATCCGCGTACGACTGGGCCAGTTCGGAAATCCGGAACAGAGCATCATACACGTCGCGGAAATACGGCACCAGATGCGCCCGGATGAGTTTGAACTCCCCACGGGCCAGCCGGGCCAGCACCTCCCGTTGCGGCCCGATGATCTGCCGCAAATGCACCACCTCCTTCTTGACCTGGAGGATCTTGTTCAGCGTCTCCCGCGTGGGCCGTTCCAGCGCCTGCTGCTCCAGTTCCGCAATCTCCATGGCCAGCTCGTCCAGCGCCGGTTTGTAATTGTCCACGATGCTGTCCAGAAGGTTGTACGCCACCCGATCCGGCGCCCGCGCAATCCCGCCGGTCCCCCGCACCGCCCGTTCCTCCGTCAACTGCACACTGCGCGCCGGTCCCTCGTGATAGGTGACCAGGAAATTGCGGCCCAGGAAAAAGTTCAGTTCCGTCGTCGCAAACACGCCGTCCTTGCGACTGTAGTCCACCGCATGGATCACCATGAACAGGTACGGTGGAAACAGGTCGCCCTCGCGCGGCTGGTACTCTTCAATCTTGGGAGCCTCGCTCACCATCACGCAGTCCTCAATGGACAGCGGGTGAAAATGAAACACGTCCTCCAACACCCGCTTGGTCTCCTCCGGGGTCGGAGCCTCCAGGTCCACCCACAAAAACAGGTTCGTGTCGTTCAGCACGGTGGGCATCAGGAACACCTCGATGTCCCGGCTGTGCAACCGACCCTGCGTCGTAAACACCAGGGACCGAATCATGCTGCGCCCGTCGTTGGTTCTTTAATCACCTTCTGCAAGCGCCCAAGTCTGCGGACGCGATTTTCACCTGGCAAGCGTTCCTCTGCAAACCGAGCCCCGGCCGGCCGGTGCCCCCGTCCGACCCCGGACCATTCCCTTGCGGCCCGAAATCCTGTTCCAAAGCCCTGCAACGGACCGGGCCGCTCCGGCGGAGTCCCCGCTTGCACCCGCCCCCGCCGGAAGCCGTCGCCCCCCAAACGTTGTACGGTTCGATCATCCTGTGCTACGGTTGCCCCATGGCGTTTCAAATCGGTGACGCGGTCCAGCACGGGTTCGTGGACAACCGACAAAAAGGCCGCGTCCATGGCAAGATCTGGTTGCGCGGTCGTGCGCGACCGCTGGTGCTGGACCTGCAGGGCAACGCCGGCCCCGACCTGGCCGGCCGCCGCGTCCATTTCCGCCGCCGGGGCACCCCCATGATCCTGCCGGCCAGCCCGCCCCTGGCCGATTACCAACGCGGTGTGTTGGGCGACCTTACCGCCCTGCGCCCCACCGAGATACCGGATGTGCCCCTGGAAACCCTCCTGCGCTGGCCCGAGGACGCGGACCCGCCCCCCACCCGGGTCATCCCGACCTTCTACCTCGAATGGTTCACACCGGAACGCGCCCGCATCGTCGTCCAGGGCATGGACTTTCACCTGCGCCGGTCCCGACCACTCTGGCAACTCACCCGGGAGGAGGAAGCCGAACGGGTCCGGCAGGTCGAAACCGCATGGGCCCGATACCTGGCCGAGTGGGACTCCTTCATCGAACGCCTCGACCGCTCCGTCAAAGACCCGGAAGAGCCCTGGGACGAATACGATTACGAACGGTTCCTGCAGGTCTGTGAGGCCCGGGGCGAAAAATACAACGAACTGGTCGAAAAATATGGTGACACGCCCGAGGGCCGGGCCCGCATCGCTGAAGCCATGGGCTGGGGATTTGAAGAGGAACTCCTGGAAGAAGAGGACGAGGAGGGACCCGACCTGGACGATGTCCCGGAACAGCCCGTCGAACCCGATCCCGCGCGCGAGGGACGTGACTGGGTGCGCTCACCCTCGGGCGAGATCTGGCACCCGCTCGAACAACGGTGGTGGGAACTGTCCCAACGCGCCGAGCAGGCCTTCCAAAACCGGCTGGGCAAAAGCGGCTTTCTGGACCATCCCGAAGCCGTGGCCCTGCTGGTCCAGTTCCGCATCACCGCAGGCCGCCTCGGCTCCGCCCTCCGCGGCGTGGCCTGGGGTGAACCCGAACTGGAAGGTCCCCTGGTGGTGGCCTGCCTCAAACGCGCCCTCGCCTCCCTCCACGAGACCCAGCGGTGTTTCCGCGCCGCCTGTGAGGCCACCGGCCTGGCGGGACCGCAGGCTCAACGACTCCAACGCGAGCTTTTCCTGATCCGGGAAACCATCCTGCACCTCATGCAGGAATTCCGAAAACGCTGACCGGCCGGCCTCCTCGCTCCCGAAGCGCCGCCGTTACTCGCCCTGGAACGGATGTCGGAGCGTCCGTTTCTTGAGCAGGCGGTCCATCATCCCGCGGAGCAGCCCCTTGGCGCCGCCCGGAACCACCGTCAGGGGCACACAGGGACCGCTGCACACGGGGCAAAGCCGCAAATACTGGCCCCCCACCCGCCGGATCAAATGCACGCAACTGCCGCAAAAGATCCGATGACACTGGGTGCATTCCATGCTCGCGGGGAACGTGGGATGGATCGAACACATCGGCACCTGGTCGGCCGGCGGCGCCTCGGGTGCATCGCGAACCTCCATCCGCACATCCCCCAACCGCAGCACCTGACCCTTGCGCAGTTGGACCGGCTCGGAACCCACCGGCACGTCGTCCACAAACGTCCCGTTGGCCGAGTCCAGGTCGCGCACCCACATGCCATCCGGACGAACCTCAATCTCGCAGTGGAAACGCGAGACCGTGGAGTCAAACACCACAAACTCGTTGGTCGAAGACCGACCAAACCGGTGCACCCCTTCCTTCAGCGTCAGGACCTCGTCCCGACCGTTGGGTCCTTTCACCACCAGTTTGGCCATGGCGCTCCCGTCGGTTGGGTGACTCGTGCCACCTTCGTGGGTTCTCTGGACACCATCATTAGCAGGTTCGTCGCCCCTTTCAACCTTGAAAAGCCGCATCGCGCACGGATCATGGCCGCGTGCGCTTTGCCATCTGCAACGAAATCTATCAGGGCTGGAAACTCGAGGATGCCTTCGAACATGCCGCCCGTACCGGCTACCACGGGGTGGAACTGGCCCCGTTCACGCTTGCCGAGTCGGTCACCGACCTCGGCCCCGCCGAGCGCCGCCGGATCCACGACCTGGCCCGACGTCACGGGCTCGACATCGTGGGTCTGCACTGGCTCCTCGTAAAACCCGAGGGCCTGCACCTGAACCATCCCGACCCCGCCATCCGCCAGCGCACCGCCCGGTACTTTGTCGAACTGGTCCGATGCTGCGCCGACCTCGGCGGACGAATCCTCGTACTCGGATCCCCCAAACAACGCAGCCTCCAGCCGGGCGTCTCCCGTGCCCAGGCCGAGGAATGGACCCGCGCCACCCTCCGCGACGCCGTGCATGAGGCTGAAGACCGGGGCGTGACCCTCTGCCTGGAACCCCTCTCGCCCGCCGAAACCAACTTCCTAAACACTGCCCGCGAAACCATCGCCTTCGCCCAAACCTTCCAGTCCCCGGCCTGCCGCATCCTTTTGGACGTGAAAGCGATGTGCACCGAACCTGAACCCATCCCCGCCATCATCCGCGCCTCCTGGCCGCACTTCGCCCATTTCCACGCCAACGACCGCAACCTCAAGGGACCCGGCTTTGGCGACGTGGATTTCCGTCCCATCGCCGCCGCCCTGCGCGAGGTGGGCTACGACGGTTATGTGTCCGTGGAGGTGTTCAACTTCGACGACGGTCCCGACCTCATCGCACGAAAGAGCCTTGATTATCTCCGTCAAACCTTCGGGCAATCCTGAGTCGGGCCCCGACACCCCGCCACCTCCCTGCCGTTGACGCCGGCACCGTGGTTCGCCCAAGTTGAAGCCGCATGATCATTGCGCCGTCATTGTTGGCCGCCAATTACGGTCGCCTGGCCAGTGAAGTGGCCCGTCACAAGGCATCCGGAGCCGAATGGCTCCACCTGGACATCATGGACGGCCATTTCGTCCCCAACCTGTCCTTCGGACCGGGCATCGTCAAAACCTTGCGCCCTTTGACACGCACCTTCTTCGACGTCCACCTCATGTGCAGCAAACCGGAGGTGTTGCTGCCGTTGTTTGCCGACGCCGGCGCCGACCAGATCACCGTGCACGTCGAACTGGGCGAGCGGGTGGCTCACCTGCTCTGGAAGATCCGGAGCCTGGGCCTGAAAGTGGGCCTGGCCGTCAACCCGCCCACCCAGCTCGCCACGGTCCGCCCCTACCTGCCGCAGATCGACACCCTGCTGATCATGACCGTCAACCCCGGTTTCGGCGGCCAGGAATTCATCGAGGAGTGCCTCCCCAAGATCCAGCAGGCCCATACCTGGCGCACCAGCGGCCCGCACCGGTTCCACATCGAGGTCGACGGCGGCATCAACGAACGGACCGCCCGCGAATGTGCCCGCGCCGGTGCCGACGTGTTCGTGGCCGGGACCGCCCTTTTTGGAAAGCCCAACCTCAAGGCCGCCGTGGCCAGACTCCGCCGGGCCGTCGAACAGGCGATCCCCCCTTCGGAATCCGACACCCCCGCGGGTCGCAAACCCTCCAGGATCACTTCGCGACAATGAAAACCAGCTCCGCCCCTCCCACCCAGCCCCTGCGATTCGGCACCGACGGTTGGCGCGCCGTCATCGCCGAGGCCTTCACCTTCGACAACGTAGCCCGGGTGGCCCAGGCCGCCGCCGACTATTGGCGCGATCATCCCGTGCCGGGCCGCCCCAACCGCGTCGCCATCGGCTACGACCGCCGGTTCTTTTCCGATCGCTTCGCCCAGTGCGCCGCCGAGGTCTTCGCCGCCAACGATTACGAGGTCATCCTCACCCCGGTTGCCACCCCCACACCCGCGGTCTCCCTGGCCGTCCGCGACCGCCTCTGCGTCGGCGGCGTCATGATCACCGCCAGTCACAACCCGCTCATCTTCAACGGATTCAAACTCAAATCCCACTACGGCGGATCGTCCGACCCCGACACCTGCAAGGCGGTTGAATCCTACCTGGACCGCTCGCCGGTCCGGCGCATGCCGGCAGCCGAGGCCGAGGCCCGGGGCCGCCTCCGCCGCATCGATCTCCGACCCGACCACGCCCGGGCCATCCGAAAGCTGGTGGACTTCCAACTCATCCGTCGGACCGGCCTGCGGCTGGCCCACGACGCCCTCTACGGCGCCGGGGCCGGCATGTTCGAAGCCATCCTGAAAGGCGGCCGCTGCAAGGTCACCTCGCTCCATACCGAACACGACGTCCTCTTCGGCGGGCTCACACCCGAACCGATTCCCCGGAACTACGGTCCCGCCTCCGAGTTCCTGCGCCGGCACCCGCACGACCTGTGCCTGGTCAACGACGGTGACGCCGATCGCCTCGGCGCCCTCGACGGTCGCGGCCAACCCCTCACCACCCACCAGGTCGTCTGCCTCATCCTCTATCACCTCCACCAAAACCGCGGCCTGACCGGACGGGTGGTCAAAACCCTCACCCTCACCTCCATGGTGGACAAGATGTGCGCCGCCTGGAACCTGCCGCTGTTGGAAACCGGCGTCGGGTTCAAATACATCTGCCCCGAGATGGTCAAGGGCGACGTCCTGCTCGGGGCGGAGGAAAGCGGCGGCATCGGCCTGCCCGGCCACATCCCCGAACGCGACGGTCTCGCTGCCGGACTGGTCCTGCTCGAGTTGCTGGCCCAAACCGGGAAGTCCGTCCGTCAGCTCCTCGGCCAGCTGGAACGCCAGTTCGGTCCCCACCGGTACGGTCGGCAGGACCTTCACCTCCCCCAGGACCGCTGCGCCGCGCTGCTCAACCGGCTCCGGTCCCAGCCCCCGGACCGCCTCGGCCGCCGACCCGTGGCCGACATCAAGACCTTTGACGGCGTCAAAATCATCGCCAACAATGGCGCATGGTTGATGCTGCGCGGGTCCGGCACGGAACCGGTCCTGCGCATCTATGCCGAGGCCGCCACGGAGTCCGAGGTGGAACAGTTGCTCCGCCTCGGCCTGCGCTGGACCCGCCAGGTATGAACCGGCGGCTCGGATCACCGCGGCGGCCGGTCGCCGAATCCGGTTTCATTCAAAAATCCCGGCGGTCCAACCGACCGCCCACGACAAAAGGACCCGTATGATCGCGAATTTGACCGAGGAACAACGTAAACAGGTGGCCCAATGGCTGGCCCAGGGGGCCAAGCTCTCCGAGGTTCAGGATCGCCTGGCCAGGGAGTTCGGGATCCGCCTGACCTACATGGAGGTCCGGCTCCTCGTGGACGACCTCAAACTCCAGGTCAAGGACCCCGAACCCGAACCCGGCCAGGCACCCGCCACCGCCGCCGCCCAGGGCCAGTCCGCTGCCGCCCAAAAAGGCGTCCGGGTCACCGTGGACGAACTCACCAAACCCGGCGCCGTCCTCAGCGGGAAGGTCACCTTCAGCGACGGACAAAAAGCCGATTGGTACCTCGATCAGATGGGCCGACTCGGCCTGGCCCCCGAAAAACCCGGGTACCGACCCTCCGCGGCCGACCTGGAGGAGTTCCAGACCCAGCTCGACCGCGAACTGGCCCGGTACGGATTCTGACCGCCAGGGACGGCAGGTCGACCCGGTCCCAACCCGGGCCCGCCGCCCCCAACACGGTCCGCCCCCTCAGGAGGTCACCTTCCGGCGACGGCGCGTCCCCACCCGGGGCGCATCACCCCACAAACCCTCCAGGTCGTAATGCGCCCGCACGTCGCTGCGCATCAGGTGCACGATCACATCGAAATAATCCAGCACCACCCAACCCGTCGCCTGATGCCCGTCCACACCAAACGGACGCAACCCGTGTTCCTGTTCCAACTTCTCCGTCACCTCTTCCAGCACCGCGCGCAGATGCGGCTCGCTCGTCGCCGACGCGATCACGAAATAGTCCGCAATCGACGACAACTTGCGCACATCCAGCACCACGATGTCCTCGGCCTTCTTGTTATCCGCCAGTTTCCGACAGAGCAGGGCCAGCTTTTTGGAGTCCATCATTCGCCTCGAACCGTGGCTGTGCCGCCACTACGGTCCCGCCGCATACAACCGCCGGAGCCGGATGGCCTCGGCCACCGCCGGCGGAACCAACCACTCGATGGATTTGCCCTGGCGCACCCGCGCCCGGATGGATGACGATGACAAACCCACCGGAAATCCCGTCACACTCACCCCGCGAAACGGCGGGGGAAACGCCGGCGCGGCCTCCCCGGGCCGCATTAACGCCACAAACCTCGCCCGCCGCGCCACCTCCTCCGCCTCGCGCCACCGTGGCAGCGTCGGCACATGATCAGCCCCCACCAGATAAAACAGTTCCGCGCCCGGATACCGCCGCTCGTACTCCCGCAACGTCTCCACCGTGTACGAAATCCCGCCCCGCCGCACCTCGCTGTCGTCCACCTCAAACTCCGGACGCCCCGCCAACGCCAACCGCAACATCCGCACCCGTTCCTCCGCAGGTGCCACCGGCGGTTGACCCGCCTTGAACGGCGATTGCGACGCGGGAATGAAAAACACCCGGGCCAACGCCAGTTCCTCCATCGCGGCCTGGGCCGCCCACAAATGCCCCCAATGCACCGGATCGAAACTGCCTCCAAACAGCCCCAACCGCAATCCCGCCCTCATGCCACACGCCCCGTTCATCGTCCGCCCAGATGCCGATCCACAAAATCCAGGTACCGTTCCCAGTCCCAGGCTGTCAGTTCGTGCCGTCCCGGACGCAAATGATACCCGATGTACCGTCCAACCCACTGCCCCACCGCGGGCATTTCCGTCACGCCCAGGCCCGTGCGGCCGTACAAGCGGTACACCGGCTCCGCGTGCAGCCCGGCCAAAAACTCCCCCCGCGGATCCGCCCACAAGTCTTCCGAGGCACTGCCAATGTACACCGGCCGCGGCGCCATCAGCGCAATCAACTCATGAGCGTCCACCGGAAGCGCATCCTCCCGATCATCATACTCCTTGTACCGGCCGCAAAACCAGTGGGGAAACCGCCGGTTCAGATCCGCGATCCGTTCCCCAAACCGCCGTCGGGTCAGAGCCGCGCCGCCCTCGCCCGACTCATTCGAAATCACCACCGCAAACCGCCGGTCCCGAGCCCCCGCCCACAGCGCCGCCTTGCCCAGGCGCGAATGCCCGATCAACACCACCCGCTTCGCATCCACACCGCGGTCGATCTCCAAATAATCCATCGCCCGGCTCAAACCCCACGCCCACGCCGCCACCGCACCCCATTCATCCAACCGAAACACGTGGTTCGTACCGTCCGGACTCAACGCCGCCCGCACACCCAACTTCCAACCCTCCGGAAAATCCGGTTCCAAATCCCCGCAATAGGCCGTCACCAGACCGTACCCCCGCGCCAGAATCCGTTCCACCGGCCAGCGCGACGCCATCGTGCCACGCCCGGCCGCCGTCGCCCGGTTGCTCACCACCGTGCCGGCACGATCCGCGGGCACCCATTGTTCCGTGATGCGAATGCCCGGGTCCGGGTGCACCGTGTGGTTGCCCATGAAGTTCAACCCCAAAAACACCGGCACCCGCCGACCCCGCTCGCGGGGCAGGTACATCAACAAATCCATCCGCGGCCCCACCCGGTCGCCCCGCAGCCAGATCGTCACCTGCCGCCGAATCGCCCGGCCCCCCAGCGCGGTCCCGTCCGACTCCACCACCTCAAACCACATGCCCGGCGCAGCTGTCGGCGCCCGTCCGTACACATGCTCCTCAAACAACCACAACAGCTCGGGTCGACGCCGCTTCTCCCAAACCCGCCGGTCCCGAACCGGCGTGCCATCCTCGCACACCAGCGGGTCCGGTAACGTGTAGGCCGGCACCTTCGACTCGTCGTAATTCGGTTCCGCCCCCACCACCATCCAGTCCGTCCCCACCGCAATCCCCAGCGCCATCACCCATGGCCGCACCCGGCCCGACCTGCGCGCCATCCGATCCGCCCACCCGCCACGCCGCACGTCCCGCAAACGCCCGCCCGCCGTGTTCCCGGTTGCTTTTCCCTTCATGGCTCCGGTCCCTCTCAACAACATCGTCGCACCCCCTGAAACCGTTCTTCCAGCACCTGCTCGTACAGCCGGCCCTCCTCTGCACGCCCGTGCCTGAATCCCTCACACCCTCCGGCCACCGCACACCGACAAACACCCGCGTTGGAACCCGTCCGGCCCATCGCCCGTTCCAGGGATGCCTCCCCCGACCATTCACGGCTCAACGCCAGAGCCAACGCTGCCGCACCCGCCGCACCCACCGGCAAACCCCCGCCCCGGCCGGCCACCAGCCGGGCGTCCAACCACACCGGCGGCATCTCATGCAGAACCGGAGCCTTCCGGCCCGTCCATAAACACCACCACTCTCGCGCGCTCAACCCGAGCACCAGGCTCACCAGGGCCAGAAACACACCCGCCACCACCGCGTCCAACCGATTGTTGAACCGCAGCACCCGGTTCGTCCGCAACGCCCGCTCCGCCTCCGCCACCGCCGCCGCATCCCCGCGCGCCCGCGCATCCGCCAGCGCCGACTCCAGCGCGGGCACCTGCTCGGTCAGTTGCCGCGCCTGCGCCAGAAAACCGATGCGCGGGTCCGGATGCGCAATTTTCTGGATCCCCGCCGTAAAGGTCACGGCTACCAGCCACGCCAGCGGCACCAGCGTGACCAACGCCAGCGCCGGCCTGCCCGGCCGGTGCACCACCGGTTCATCCGGGGGCGCCGGATCCGGCTCCACCCTCCGCCGCAGTTCCATCTTCAAAATCACGGTCGTCCCCAGGCACAACGCAATGGCCGCCAACATCTGGTTGGCTATCCCGAACAATGGCCACAGCGAATTGATGCCACCGAGCGGGTCCCGAACCCCCTGCACCAGGAAGTACCCCCAGGCACCCACCATGAGGCCGCTTACCAACAAATTCGCCCCGAGACTGCGCGTGTTGCCCAGCGGCCGCCACAAATGCCCGAGAAAATCGTGCAGGATGTACCGCGCCACCCTCGTGCCGGCATCAATCGTGGTCAGAATGAACAACGCCTCGAACATGATGGCGAAGTGGTACCACAGGTCGAGCCACCGCTGCCCCACCATCCGGGAAAAAATCTGCGCCATCCCCACCGCCAGCGTGGCCGCCCCACCGGTCCGCCCGAACAACGTGTGTTCGCCCACGGATCGCGCCAGCTCCTCCATTTGTTCCACGGTGACCGGGTACCCGGCCGCCGTCACCCGGGCCGCCACCGCCTCCGGTTCGCCCTTCATGTTCATCGAGAAGTACACCCCCGGTTCCATCGTGCAGGCGGCCACCATCGCCATGATCGCCACAAACGACTCCAAACACATCGCACCATATCCCACCGGCCGCGCCGACCCCTCGCGCATGATCAGTTTCGGCGTGGTCCCGCTCGAAATGAGCGAGTGAAAACCCGAAATCGCACCACACGCAATCGTGATGAAACAGAACGGAAACAACTTGCCCGCCACCACGGGACCCGACCCATCCACAAACGCCGTCACCGGCGGCAGCTTCAGATCCGGCAACACCAGCAGAATCCCCAGCGCCAGCAACACGATCGTCCCCAGCTTCATGAACGTGCTCAAATAATCGCGCGGCGCCAACAACAACCACACCGGCAACACACTGGCCAGCAACCCGTAACCAATGATCCCCCAGGCCAGCGTCTCCGCGCTCAAGGTCAGCCAGCCCGACACCGTGGGATGTTCGTACACCCATTTGCCCGCCCACACCGCCAGCAACAGCCCCACCACACCCAGCGCCGAGGCTTCACGGACCCGTCCCACACGCCAGAACCGCAGATACAACCCCATCGCCATCGCCAGCGGAATGGTGGCCCCCACCGTGAACACGCCCCACGGACTCTCCGCCAGCGCCTTCACCACCACCAGCGCCAACACCGCCAACAAAATCACCAGAATCGCCAGAATCGCCACCAGCGCCACCAAACCCGCCGGCCGGTTCAATTCCTCCCGCACCATCTCGCCCAGCGACCGCCCCCCGCGCCGCATCGAGCAAAACAAAATCACAAAGTCCTGCACCGCCCCGCCCAACACACACCCGATCAACAACCACAACGTCCCCGGCAAATACCCGAACTGCGCCGCCAATACCGGCCCCACCAACGGACCCGGCCCGGAAATCGCCGCAAAGTGGTGACCGAACACAATCCACTTGTGGGTCGGAACGTAGTCCTTGCCGTCCTCCAGCACCTCCGCGGGCGTTGCACGCCGGTCCTGCAACACCATCACACGCGCCGCCAGCCACTTCGCATAAAACCGGTACCCGAGCGCATACGAACACACCGCCGCAATCACCAACGTGGCTGCGTTCACCGGCTCCCCGCGGGGCAGCGCCAGCGACGCATACGCCGCCGCACCCGCCAGCATCACCGCCAACCAAGCCAATGCGCGCCAACCGCTTCTCATCGGACCCGACTCTTTTTCCCTCAAACCTCCGCCAGCGTAAAGCCCGGAGTGCTTGCCCGTGCGAATCTCACCAGGTTCCCAACTCCGCGGATCCCGGTTCTCAAAAAACCCGGCTGCGCGGGGCAACCCCATACCCACGGAACGGTACTCACCCCCCTCGCCCATACTGCACCCGCATGAACCCGGTCATGCCCGGCTCACCCTGCCCCCGCCGCGTCCCGCGTCGCCTCACTGCCGGGAAGTTCCCTTCCCTGTCCGATCCGGCAATTTCGCGGATCCTGTTCTTTCGACGCCGAAGCAGGATGGTTTCCCACCATGGCCCGTCGGTTGTACTGAGGCCCATCGGGCTTTGAACGCCCATGCGTAGCACAGACCCGGTCGCAGCGAAGCTGAAGAACCGAGATGGGGCACGAACTTCGTAACATCCAACAGACCCTCAGGCTCCACGGAGCCACCAAACCCGTAACCCACGAGTGAGCCGCCATCCTCCTCTCGGTCGAGCCACACCGCCACCCTCGGCGGGATTCGATCTCTGATGCCCACAGTTACACTCAAGCCGGGCCACCACCGGCGATGAATTGCATCCGCCCCGAACAGACAGAGAGAGGGCTTATCCCTTCCGTGGGGAAACTCCACTGTGCTCCTGCCGGGGGTCGGAGGTGTTGGGAAGTGAGGGTGGGCCGTTGCTTTGATCCCGCGCAGCCTTGTCCATCACCGGGCCGCACCGTCGGGAGTCTTTACCCTCCAGTTCTGCGAAGAGGAGCAGGGTCAATAACGCCAAACGCCGGTCTGCCGCCCCTACTTCTCCATCCGGCCCCGTTTCGCACCGCTCCAGCTCGATGGTTTGGGCATGCGGATGGACCCCCGCCGAGATCCTTGCCGAATGCGCACCAACCAAATCCTCACCCACTTGGAATTGCTTTTTGAACAACCGGTCGAGTGTCGCCGGCCCAACGTTCAGAACCGCGGGGGCGTTCCGCCCCTGGCCGAACGATTAGAGAAACCCGGTCTCGACTTGAGTCGCAATCAGGACGCAGGAACCGCTGGCCCCGCTCAGGGCCGTGCGTGGCTCCCGCCGTTCATACCCGTATCTGTCCGGGCGCGCCCTCGAAAAGAACCTCTCGCATGGCATGCGCGCTGTTCCGGCAGAACGTCGAGAAAGGAGGTTGGGCACCCGGTCCTTGCCGGAGCGCAATGACCTGCCCGGGGCTGTTCGACCCGACACGGCCCATCAGGCGGCCTGGCAAACCTGCGCCAGGCAGGCCGGATTGCACTGGCTTGCGGCTCGTGATTGTTCGATGCGGCCCGGGGGTTGCAGATGAACCTTGGTAAAGGGAGGTCCATTGAACTCAGAGCCCGATTGGGTGCTCATCGGCATTGGGCGAAAGCCCGGCGTTGGGATTGAACCCATGGGTGGTGCACATTTTTGAAAGCACCGTGCACAAAATCGGCGTGGCCGGGAGTTAAACCGCCCGTCACAATGGACATTGCCATGAAAGGATTCCCGCCCGCTCCTGCAACCGCCATGCACCTGGCCCGCGAGCAGAACCCGCTCCGATTCCCTCGCAGACACCGAAGCACCGTTAACCGACTCAAGGGGGCTCTGCCGCAAGGTCATGGCGATCCACGGCCCCCATCAACTGCAGAACCATGTGCATGTCCGGAGACCGCTGTGGGGTCCGGTCGCGCCCCGAGCCGACGCCACCGGCACATCCCACGGCCCTGCGACACACAGGATCCGCGCAGTCGGCTTCTGTGTCCGTCCGCCGGCAACCGCAATCTGCCGGCGGCGAGTCTTGTGGCCTTTGGGCTGGCATTGGGCCTGGCCACCCTTCAAGCCGTTGTGCCGCTGCCTTACTACGAGCCTTTTGACTACCCCGAGGGCCGTCTGAACGACGTGGGCGCTCCCCAATGGTCGGCCGGCAGTACAGGGTTTGAACTGGCGGTCAGCAACAGCGCAGCCCTGACCGCGCCGGGCGGTTACCCGGTGGCGCAGGGGCGGGGTGTGCGTCGTGCCCCGAGCGGCACCGCCCGGCGGTCGGTCCTGGCCTTTCAAACCGTGCCGGCTGAAGACGGGCGGGAAATCTATGTCTCGCTCCTCCTCCAAGTTGTCGCGCCGCCCCCCGGTACACAGTTGGTCGCCTTTCTTGATAACAACTCCACCAGCCAGAGCTCGCCCCAGGCCGGCCTCTTCCTCACCCCGGATGGCCGGGTTGGCATCGGCAAGAAATCCTCCAGCCCGGGATTCGTCACCGACACACCCCTCGGTCCCGGCGTGCACCTGATCGTTTTCCGGTACCGGTTCCAACCCGGCAACGATCGCGTGGACCTGTGGGTCGATCCGCCCGCTTCGTCCTACGAGGCAGCCAATCCGCCGACGTCCTTGGGCTTTGTCACCGGCGGCTCCGACCCCGCCTCCCTGGACTTTTTCCAGCTCTACACCACGCCCCAGTCCGGCGGCATCCAGTTCCTGGACGAACTTCGCCTGGGCCGGACCTGGGCGGAAGCGGTCCCGTTCGGCGGGCCGCCCGTGCCTGCGCGCCTCGGGTTCCTCACCGGGCCGGCCGACGGCTACACCGATCGCCCGCTGCCGCCCGTCATCGTCCAAATCCAAACCGCGGCCGGAACCGCCGTGGCCCTGGAAGGTGTACCCGTCACCCTGACCCTGGCCCCCGAAGGCGCAGCCGTCTCCGGGACCTTGACCCGGGTTACGGACGTGAACGGCCGCGCCACCTTTGATGACCTTCAAATCTCAACTCCGGGCACCTGGCAATGGTTGGCTGCGGCCGGAGGCGTCGGCCAAAACTGGTCTCCGGCGCAAAGTCAGCCCTTCACGGTCCGCGCGCCTCCGGCATTTGCCGAACTCACGCTGGTCCTCGCGGAAGCGGAGCCGGACTTCATCCGCGTCATCGGCGGCAGTCCGGTCCCCGGCCAGTTCGTCCAACTCCTGGGCTCCACCGACCCCACTGCGCCCGGCACCAACTGGCTCCTCGTGAATTACGGCACCACGGACCCTTCCGGCCGGATCCAACTGCTGGCCCCGCGTTCCCCGGCACTGAACCAGGCCTACTACCGACTGCGCACCGGCGACTCGAGTACCAAACTCGAGCCGCCATCCATCGGCATCGCACCCCATTCTCTCATGGTGGCCCCGGGTGAGCCGGCCACGTTCGAGGTCATCGCCAATGGCCCGCGCCTGCACTACCTGTGGCTCTCCAACGGCGTGCCGCTTCCCGCCCAAACCAATGCCACTCTGCACATTCCCGGCGCGGCCCCGGTGCACGAAGCGGAGTACCAGGTCATCGTGGCCAACGTCGTCAACTCCGTCACCAGCGCGCCCGCACGGCTCCGGGTCACCAACACCGCCCCGTGGATCGTGACCGACCCCGAAGACCTCGCCGTCACCGCGGGTGACACGGCCCTGTTCACCGTCTCGGCCTTGGGCACCCTGCCGCTGACCTATCAATGGTACCGAAACGGCACACCCCTGCCGGGCGCAACCTCGACGGCCCTGGTCATTAACGAGGTCCGCACCAACGACGCCGGTTCCTACCAGGTCCGGGTCGAAAACCGGTGGGGCTCGGCCTGGAGCCGTCCCGCAACACTCACCGTCACCGAGGTACCCACCGCTCCCCCCGTGACCAACCTCATGGGATTCGCGGCCGGTGTGACCGGCGGCACGGGCGGGTCCGTCACCAACGTCACCACCTTCGCGCAACTGCGCGGTGCCTGCCGGTTGGCCGGTCCGTGGATCATCCGCGTCCACGGCCCCATCGTCGTAACGGACGATTACTGCTACATCACCCAACCCAACAAAACCATCGTGGGCGTCGGTACCAACGCCGGGATTTACGGCGGCGGCCTGCGCGTCGCCGCCACCAACATCATCATCGCCAACCTCTTCTTCAACGCCACCAACCACTCCAACGCCGACGGCATCACCATCGACACCAGCAGCCACGGCACCGGAAAATACGTCTGGGTGGATCACTGCACCTTCTACGACTGCCGGGACGGTTCCCTCGACATCACCAAGGGGGCCGATTACGTCACCGTCTCCTGGTGCAAGTTCTTCTACGCGCCCGTGCCCGACGGGGTCGTCCAACACCAATTCGTCAACCTGATCGCTTCCAGCGACGACGATACAGGAACCTACCACGTCACCTTCCATCACAACTGGTACGGACCCTACTGCCGCGAGCGCATGCCCTCGGTCCGATTCGGACGCGTGCACGTCTTCAACAACTACTACGACTGCATCGGCAACAACTACTGCATCCGCACCCGCATCAACGCCGAGGTCCTCGTGGAAAACAACTACTTCGTGGGCGTCCAAAACCCATGGGAACGCTACGTCACCACCGGCAACCCCGGACGACTCCTGGCCCGCGGCAATATCACCCGCGACTGCTCTTGGCGCGTCTGGACCCGCGGCGTCGTCCTCATCGACGGCACCGACGAACTCACCGACCCCACCCTCACCACCGACCTGTATCCCTATACCCTCACACCCACCGAACATGTCCCGTATTACGTGAAAACCTATGCCGGAGCCGGTCGGTACCCTTACGTGACCGAGTAACCAGCCAGGCCGCCATCCAATCCGCGGAACCGCCAGCCGGACCGCGCCACTGCCCGGCCTCTGAATGCGCTCATCCACACGGCGCGGACCTGCCCACCGTCTGCACGAGGTCCTGCTACCGGTCGCGCCGCCCGGTCCACCCCGCGGCCCCCATGGGCCCGGGAACAACCCCGTCCCGCGGAACGGTTTTGACGCGTCGCGCGGCCCCGGCCAACCTGAGCCCCATGTGGACCGTAAAGCTGTTCCTGGCTTGTGCCCTTGCGTTGACCCTGCTGGCCTGCGTCACCACCGGCCCGCGCATACGTTACCCGGTCACCGCCAAACGACCCGTCGTGGACAATTACCACGGCACCCTCGTCGAAGATCCCTATCGCTGGCTCGAGGACGACCATGCACCCGAAACCAAAGCCTGGGTCGAAGCCCAAAACCGCGTCACCTTTGACTACCTCGCGCGCCTGCCGGAACGCGACACCTTCCGCAAACGGCTCACCGAGCTCTGGAACTTCGAACGCTACAGCCCGCCCGCCCGCCGCGGCGGCCTCTACTTCTTCACCAAAAATGACGGCCTCCAAAACCAGGCCGTGCTCTACGTAACCGACGCACTCGACGCGCCTCCCCGGCCCTTGTTGGACCCCAACCAGTGGTCGCCCGACGGCACCATCGCACTCACCGGCGCCACCGCCACCGAGGACGGTCGCCTGCTGGCCTACGGCCGCTCCGTGGCCGGCAGTGACTGGCAGGAATGGTTCGTTCGCGATGTCCAAACCGGTCAGGACCTCCCCGACCACGTCCGCTGGGTCAAATTCAGCGCCGCCTCCTGGCTCAGGGACGGTTCCGGTTTCTTCTACAGCCGATACGATGCCCCCGACGAAAAAACGCGCCTCACCGGCGTCAACTACTATCACAAGCTCTACTTCCACCGGCTCGGCACCCCGCAGGATCAGGACCGGCTCATCTACCACCGCCCCGACCAAAAGGAATGGGGCTTCCACGGCGAGGTCACCGACGACGGAGCCTGGCTCATCATCAGCGTCACCCGCGGTACCGACCCGAAAAACTGCATCTTCTACATGGACCTGCGCCAACCCGACGCCCCCGTGGTGGAACTGCTCCCGGATTTCCAGGCCGATTTCACCTTCATCGACAACGACGGACCCGTGTTCTGGTTCCGCACCGACCTGGACGCCCCGCGCGGCCGCATCGTCGCCATTGACATCCGCCAGCCGGACCGCGCTCACTGGCGCGAACTGGTCCCCGAAAGCGAGGACACCCTCCGACAGGTCCGCGTCGTGGGCAACCGCTTCGTCGCCGAATACCTCCACCACGCACGAAGCCGCCTCAAACTCTTCCACCTCGACGGCCGCCCCGACGGTGAAATCGAATTGCCCGCTCTCGGCACCGTCAGCAGCCTCTCCGGCCGCCGCAACGACCCCGACCTCTTCTTCCACTACACCAGCTTCACCGTCCCCGGCCGCATCTACCGGTACAACTTCCAAACCCGATCGCTCTCCGTCTGGCGGCAACCCAAACTCCCCTTCAACCCCGACGATTACGAAACCCGACAGGTCTTCTACACCAGCAAGGACGGCACGCGCGTGCCCATGTTCCTCTCCCATCGCAAGGGCCTCGCACCCAACGGCAAAATCCCCACCCTCCTCTACGGCTACGGCGGCTTCAACATCAGTCTCACCCCCACCTTCAGCGTCCCCAACCTCGTCTGGATGGAGCAGGGAGGCCTCTACGCCGTGCCCAACCTCCGCGGCGGCGGCGAATACGGCGAAGCCTGGCACCAGGCCGGCATGAAACAGCACAAACAAAATGTCTTCGACGACTTCATCGCCGCGGCCGAATGGCTCATCGCCAACGGCTACACCTCACCCCGTCACCTGGCCATCGCCGGCGGCAGTAACGGCGGACTCCTCGTCGGCGCATGTATGACCCAGCGCCCCGACCTGTTCGCCGTCGCCCTCCCCGCCGTGGGTGTCATGGACATGCTCCGGTTCCACAAATTCACCATCGGCTGGGCCTGGACCGTCGAGTACGGCTCCGCTGATAACCCGGAGGAGTTCCCCTACCTGCTGGCTTACTCGCCCCTCCACAACCTGCGCCCCGGCGTGCGGTACCCGGCCACCCTCGTCACCACGGCCGATCACGACGACCGCGTCGTGCCCGCCCACAGCTTCAAGTTCGCCGCCCGACTCCAGGAATGCCAGGCCCGAAACGGCCCGCCCGTCCTCATCCGCATCGAAACCCGCGCCGGTCACGGCGCCGGCAAACCCACCGCCAAACAAATCGAAGAAGCCGCCGACCGCCTGGCCTTCGCCTGGCACCACACCACGCGTTGACCCCACCATGCCCGCGGGCAACCCAACCCTCCGCGCCATCACCTTCGACGTCGGCTGGACCTTCCTCCATGTCCGGCCCTCCGTGGGACACGTCTACGCTGCAGTGGCAGCCCAATGGACCGGCCGCCGATTCGATCCCGCCCTCCTCAACCGCCGGTTCCAACGCGCCTGGCGCCGCCAAAACCACTTCAACCATTCCCGCGCCGCCTGGATGGCCGTCGTGGACGAGACCTTCGCCGGGCTCGTACCCGAGCCTCCCAGCCGGACCTTCTTCGGCCTGCTGTACCGTCGCTTCGCCCAACCGGACGTCTGGAAACCCGACCCCAACCTGCCCGGGTTACTCGCACAACTGCGCGCCCACGGGTTCCGCCTCGGAATCATCTCCAACTGGGACCTCAGACTCCGTCCCCTGATGCATGCACTGGACCTGGCCGGCTCGTTCGACGTCATCGTCATCTCCGCCGAGGTCGGATTCGCCAAGCCCGACCCGGCCATCTTCCTCCGCGCCGCCGATGCCCTCGGCCTCGCCCCGCAGGAAATCCTCCACGTCGGCGACGACCTCCACCACGATTTCCTCGGCGCCCGCCAGGCCGGCCTGCAAAGCGTATTGCTCCAGCCGGGTACACCCGCACCCACCGCCCGGAAAATCGGTTCCCTGCGACAACTGCCCGCATGGCTCCGGCTGGCCGGGTTCCTCCCATCCCGCCGCCGTTAACCCCTCCTCCCCGGCCCGCCGCCCCCGCCTACCAAACCAACGCCACCGCCCCGCTCACCGCCGCCGCCAGCCACAAACAC
>NZ_JAAKYA010000071.1:82797-93122 GCF_011044775.1 Limisphaera ngatamarikiensis
GACTCAGACCCGCCCGCACCAAAAGGTGCGACACATGTTCCGTGTCCCCCACGTAAATCGGCCGGCCCCGCAGCCATCGCCGAATCACCACCTGCACCAGATCCACCAAGGGCACCGCCACCACCCACAAGGGCGACAACACCGCGTAACCCCGCGGATGCAGATCGCTGTAGAAATGCGGCAGTATCGCCAGCACCGCCACCCAGTACCCCACCAGATGACTGCCGCTGTCCCCCAAAAACACGCGCGCCCGCGGAAAATTCCACGGCAAAAACCCGGCCAGCGCCCCGCACACCGCAAACGCACACGCCGCCACCAGATACTGCCCCTGCCGCGCCGCGTTCACCGCAAAAAACCACGAGGCAATCAAGCCCAGCCCCGCGCACAGCCCGTTCATGTTGTCGAGAAAGTTGAACGCATTCACCAGCGTCAGAATCCACAGCACCGTCACCACGTGACTGAAGACCGGATCCGGCACAAACAACGTGATGCGCATGCCCGCCAGGGCCACCGCACCGGCCACCAGACATTGACCCAGAAACTTCACTCCGGGCCGCAATTCGTGCCGGTCATCCAGCGCCCCCAACACCGTCATCGCCACCGCACCCCCCACCAGCACCGCCAGTTGCCCCGCGCGCCTCTCCACGCCGTGCCAGAGCGCCGCCTGCGTCGCAGCGTCCCACCAAAACGTGCGCACCGCCACAATCCCCGCACCCATCGCCAACAGCCAGCCCGTCAGCACCGACACCCCGCCCGCCAGCGGCGTCGGCTCCACATGAATCTTCCGATGCCCCGGATCATCCACCATCCCCAGCCGTGTCACCACACGTCGCCACCACGGCATCCCGCAGGCCGTACCCGCAAACGCCACCACGGCCGGCAACCCGAATAACAGCCACGTCGTGTCCATCAAACCGTCCCCGGTCCCTCCGGCACGTCCATCGCCCCCGCCGCATCCGTCCGCCCCAGCAACCGCACGTATAACGCATGCAGCCGGTCCACCATCCCGTTTACATCAAAATGCTCCCGAACCCAGGCCCGACCCTGCCGGCCCAACCGCTCCCGCAACGACGCATCCTCCAGCAACTGCACCAGGCCCGCCTCCAAACCGGTCAGGTCACCGGGCCTTACCAGGATCCCCGTCTCCCCGGGCCGACACACCTCCGGCGCGCCGTCACACGCATAGGCCAGCACCGGCTTGCCCGCCGCCAACGCCTGCGGCAGCGCCCGCGGCAGACCCTCCCGCCGCGACAAGTGCACCACCACGTCCATGATCCCCATCCACCGCGGAATGCTTTCCGGCGGCACCAACCCCGCAAAGCGTACCACCCCCGCCAGTCCCAGGGCCCGCACCCGCGCTTCCAGCCGCCCCCGCCACGCGCCGTCCCCCACAAACAAAAACCGCGCCCGCGGACATCGCCGCACCACCGCCGGCGCCACCGCCAGCAAATCATCGTGACCCTTCAGCTTGAACAGCCGCGCCACCTTGCCCACCACAAGATCCTCCGGTCCCAATCCCACCCGCGCCCGCCACGCCGGATCGTTGGTCGCCTCGAGATAGGGACCCAGGTCAAAGCCGCTGTAAATCAGGCTGTATTGGTCGGGCCGCCCGATCCCCGCCGCCAGGTACTGCCGCGTCATCGCTTCCGCCACCACCACAAAATGCGTGGTCACACGACCCGCCCGGCGTTCCGCCCATCGAAACACGGCGTTGGCCAACGGCCCCTGGAACGGTCCAAACGACGGCCCGTGGATCGTATGCACAATCACCGGTATCCCGGCCCGATGCGCCGCCAGCCGCCCCAGAAAACCCGCCTTCCCGCTGTGCGTGTGAACCAGGTCGGGCCGCAGCTCCCGAAATCGGCGGGTCAGCCGCACCCACGCAAGCCCATCCCGCCAGGGATGCACCGGCCGTACCAGGTGAGGCTCGATCTCCAGCAGCCCCGGCACCGCCGCCGCCACGCCCTCCAGCGAACCCTCCGGCCCGTACGTCGGACCCGAAATCAACCGAACCTCCCAGCCGTGACGTTCCCGCAACCCCAGCACGCTCGCCAGCGTGTTCTCCTGCGCCCCGCCCACAATCAGACGGGTGATCACATGCACGACGCGCATGCCCCTTCTCAGGACCCTTCACCCCGCAACTGCCGCACCCGTTCCATCACGTTGGAATATTCGACCGTCTGCCGGGGCGCCCACTCCAGGTAGGCCTCGTAGTGTTGCAGCGCCGCGTTCGTGTCCCGCCGACGCCACGCGATCTCCGCCAGCCCGTAATGGATCTGATGCACGTTCGGATACAACTGCAACAACTGCTGGTAATCCTGCCACGACTCGTCCAGCCGGCCCAACCGCAGCCGTGCAATCGCACGGTTCAGCAGCGCGCGATGATTGTTGGGCTGCAACTCCAGCAGCCGGTTCAGCACCTCCACCGCCTCCTCCAGCCGGCCCGCCTGCAAACAGGCATAGCTTTTGTTCATCATGGCGTCCGTGTCGTTCGGCATCACCAGCAACTGCCGGTCAAACAACGGAATCGCATTGGTCCAGTCGCCCGCCCGCAGGTACACCTGCGCACACATCGCCAGCAGGAAATGGTTGGTCGGACCCGTGCCCACCGCCTGCTGCAGCAACCGATGCGTCTCCTCCCGCTGACCCAGCATCATCCGCGCCGTCCCTTCCAGACCCAGCAATTCGATCTGGTTCGTAAACGTCAGCCCGAACCGGTCCGGCGCCCGCCGCAACTCCCCCACCACCTCCAGCGTCCGCTCCGGATGCCCCACGGTCAGGTACAAATGCCCCAGCCACATCCGCGACGCCAAATCCTCCGGGTCCAACTCCCGCACCCGTTCAAACTCCCGGAGCGCCTGCCGGAACAACAACCCCTGCGCAAACACGCGCCCCTGTTCGTAGGTGAACGTCGGCTCGTCAAACAACCCGTTGTCCCCGATCACCTGATCCCAGTTCCGGTACATCCGAAACTGGTTCTCCACCGGCCCGGACAACTTCACCCGCGTCGGACGCCCCTCGCGCACACTCCGGTTGTACTCGGCGTTGATCCGGGCCACCAAATTCTGCGGATTCAGTTCCAGTGCCTGCCGGAAACACTCCGCCCCGGCCTCCCATTCACCCGCCCGTTGCAACCCGACCCCCAACCACGTCAACGCACGCGAATAGGTGGCCGCCACCAGACGTACATCCGTCAACACCGGCCGACCCACCCGCAACCCCACCAACACCCGGTCCAGCAGATTCGTGGACCCGGCGATTCCCAGGGCCCGACGCAACTGCACCAGCGCACCCTGCGCCGTCTGACGCCAGAACCGCAGGTTCTCCTCCACCGCCGCACGGTCCATGACCGGCGGCAACAGCGTCGCCGAATCGTACGGCTGCAGTTCCCACACCAAACCATGCGGTACAGGCCGGAAATACTCGAAGTAGTAGCCGAAACTCGGGTGCAGATAATACACCGGCCGCTCCTGCGCCACCCGCAGCAACCGGTCAATCAACCAACCCGCATCCAGCGGCCCGGAGGGCGCATTGGTCGGCAGCGACGGCCAGGCCCCGTCACTCCACCGACGCAACGCCTCGTGATACTCCGGAAAGGTCAACAGCCGCGTGTCCACGCACAGGTGCGCGGGCCCATCGGGAACCTTCCGCAACACCGAAGCCACCGGCCACAACCGCAGCGGATCGTCGCTCAACAAAACCGCCGCCCGCTGCGGCAACGTTTCCCGCACCAGCCGAGCATACTGCTGCAGCCACCGACCGTCCGCCGTGAGAATCACCGGAAAGTTTCGATAAAACAGCAGGGCCGCCCCCACCCACAGAACCACATGGACCCCCGCCACCACAATCCGGTTCCGACGCTGCTGCGCCGGTGTCCACCGAAACGACCGCCGCCGCTCCCCGAACACCGCCAGGAAATACCCGGCGGCATACCCCACCACCAACGCCCCCAGCCAATGCAACGGAAGAAACCCCGTCCCCAGACCCATCCGCGATGCCGCCACCGGCGGTTCCAGCGCCACCCATACGCCCCCCACCAGGAAAATCCCCCGCAACAAATGGAAACTGAAATTCGTCAGATTCGAACCCACCCGGCTGATGTCGCCACTCAGCGGACGGAACCGCACCGCCATCACCACGAGGGGAATCAACGAAAACAGCCCGGCCAGCACCAGCGCCTCCCGCGCATACAACACATGCCCGAGCAACTGGTTCTTCTGCTCCGCCAGCACCATCTTCACCGCCGGCCAGAACGGAACCGTCATCTCTGCGTGCAACTTCGCCAACAGCGGCGTGGCCAGATAAAACGCGCATCCCGCCAGTCCCAGCCACCAGACCCGCACCAGAAACCGCACCCGGAAAAACGACCAACCCATCACCCACATCAACGCCCCCACAAAGGCCGGCAACAGAAGCACCATCACCCAGTTCTCCACCATCCCCAGCCCGTACACAAACGCCGCCTGGTTCAGCCAGCCCTCCCGCGCGTCCGTGCGGTACTCCAACAAACACCGCACCACCCACGCAAACAGCAACAAATCAAACATCGCAGGCCCGCCATCCCGCGCCCGATCCCAAAACGGAAAATGCAAACCCGCCATCACGCACGAGGCCACCACCGGTACCCACGCCCGCCGGCCCGTCAGCCAGCCCCACTCGTTCCGCATGGCCATCTGTTCCAGCGGCGTCCGGTCATACGGCAGCAACGCCACACACCGCGCCAACAACCCCAACACCGCCGCCCCACACGCCGCCGAAAACACGCTCAGCACCACCGGCACCGCCCCCGCAGGAAGCCATCGCAACGGCCACGTCAACAGCGTGTACACCGGCGAGCCCAACCCCGGTTGCCACTGCAACCCGTTGAGCCCGGCCACACTCAATAAGTTCCCCACCGTCAGGCCCCGGTTCAGGGTGAGCAGGTAGAGAAGCAACGCTGTCCCGGCCACGGCCCAGGGCAGAGTCACGGACACGAAGCGCCGTTCCTGCTGCATCGCTTGCGGTTGGGTCGTCATGCAGACCGCGCCCAGATTGTCCCACCCGACCTCCGATTGGCAAGCACGCCGATGCCGGGCCACCATTTCCCCACAACAACGTCACCAGACCGCCCCACAACCGCACCCAATCTTTCATCCACACCCCGACCCCGCCATGCTAACTTCTGCTGAACCATGAACACGCACGAGGTCCGCGTCAAAATCTGCGGCATCACCACGCCCGAAGATGCCCTGGCCGCCGCCGACGCCGGCGCCGACATGGTGGGCCTGATGTTCGCCCAGGCCAGCCCTCGCTATCTGCCCCTGCCGGCCGCCGCCGCCGTCGCCCGCGTCCTGCCCCCGCACATCGTGCGCGTGGGTGTCTTCGTCGACCCCGACGCCGCCACCGTCTGGCAGGCCATCACCACCTGCGCCCTCAACATGCTCCAGTTCCACGGCCACGAATCCCCGGACTTCTGCCGCCAGTTCGGCCTCATGACCATCAAAGCCTTCCGCATCCGCGACGAGTCCTCACTCCAGGCACTGACCGCCTACGACACGGACGCCTGGCTGCTCGACGCCTGGGTGCCCGGCGCCGCCGGTGGCACCGGCCGGACCTTCAACTGGGAACTGGCCCGCCGCGCCCGCAACCTCGGCCGACCCATCATCCTCGCTGGCGGACTCACACCGGACAACGTCGGCCAGGCCATCCGCACCGTCCAACCGTTCGCCGTGGACGTCTCCAGCGGGGTCGAAATTGCGCCCGGCCGCAAGTGCCCCCAAAAAATGCGGGCCTTCGTCGCCGCCGTCCGCCAGGCCGCCGCCACACTGGCGACCGAGCCCTCCTAACCGCCCCACCCCGACCCCATGCCCCGCCCATGGACCCCTCCCTGCAGGCCGAAACCGAACGCCTCCGCCACGCTTGGGACCGGCACGACCCCGCCTGGCTGGGCCAGTACCTCGTCCGCGACGTCGAAGACCCGCGCCGCAACCTCCAAAGCATCCTCACCCGACATTTCCTCCTTTCCACCCTGCAGCAACCGGAATGGGAACCCATCTTCCAGGCCGAGCTCGACTTCGCCGCCGCCCTCAACTGGATCCTCAATCCCGCCCACGGCATCGCCACCCCGGATGATCGCCACCTCCTCCGGTTCGGCCTCCAAACCGGTGCCGCCAACGTTGAAGGCATTGAAATCCCGCCCTTCCTCCGCCGAATCTACAGCCAGCTCCCCCTCCGCATCGGGCCGGTCACGGTGCCCCATTACCTGGACGCCTGGCTCCAACGACCCGAGCCCGCCGACCCCGATGACCCCCACCTCGAATCCGTCCTCGACACCTTTGCCCGCCTGTGGTCCCAACTCCTCGAGCCCATACCCCCTACCGGCCTCCGCGTGCTCGAACCCGCTTGCGGATCGGCCAACGACGCCCGCTTCCTCGATCGCTACGGGCTGCTCCGAATCTTCGATTACACCGGGTTCGACCTCTGCCCCGCCAACGTCGCCAACGCACGCGCCCTCTGTCCCCGCGGCCGTTTCCTGGAAGCCAACCTGTTCGAATTGCCGTTCCCCGATCGCGCCTTCGATCTGGCCTTCCTGCATGACCTCTTCGAACACCTCTCCCCGCGGGCCCTCCCCGTGGCCGCACGCGAACTGTGCCGCGTCGTCCGATACGGCCTCTGCCTCCACTTCTTTCACATGGACGAAATCCCTGAACACGTCGTCCAACCCCTCGGGCCCTACCACTGGAACCTGCTCAGCCTCGACCAGACCTGGAACCTCTTCGCCCGCGAAGGATTCCACGGCGTCCCCATCCACATCGGCTCCTACCTGCAACAGCGAACCGGATCGCCCAGGACCCATAACCCCGCCGCCTACACCTTCCTCCTCTACCGCTCCCAACCCTGACGCCAAACCCACCCCCTTTCCGCTTGCTCACCCCCGAGGACCGTGAAACCATGCTCCCGCCGCATCCACATGTGCCGCGGCCACGCCGCCGATGTCGGTGTCGCCCCACCGCCCCGCACATCGGGCGGCATCAGGGCCGCATGGAACCCGGGATGCGGTGCGCCCGGGTCGCGACCGGAGTGAGAACGACTGGCAAAGCCCAAAGCGGTCCGACCCAAACCGCAACCCGAACAACACAGAAACACGTGCCATGAAATTCTTCCTCGACAGCGCCGATTTGAACGAAATCCGCCAGGCCGCCAGCCTCGGCATCCTGGACGGCGTCACCACCAACCCCTCCCTCATCCGCAAGGCCGGGGCACAAGACTTCCACGAACATATCCGACAAATCTGTGAATCGGTCCCGGGCGATGTCTCCGCCGAGGTCACCGCCGTGGATTACGAGGGCATGTTGCGCGAGGCCCGAACCCTCGCCGCCATCCACGAACGTGTCGTGGTCAAAATCCCGCTCATCCCTGACGGCATCCGTGCCATCAAAACCCTGTCCGCGGAAGGCATCCGCACCAATTGCACCCTCTGCTTCTCCGCCACCCAGGCCCTGGTCGCCGCCAAGGCCGGCGCCACCTATATCAGCCCCTTCCTCGGCCGCCTCGACGACATCAGCTCGGAAGGCACCCGGCTCATCAGCCAGATCGTGCAAATCTACCGCAACTATCACTTCCAAACCCGCGTCCTGGCCGCCTCGCTCCGCCATCCCATGCACGTCCTGGAGGTGGCACTCCTGGGCGCCGACGTCGCCACCATGCCCTTCTCCGTCATGACGCAGCTCCTGAAACACCCGCTCACCGACATCGGACTCGACCGGTTCCTCAAAGACTGGGAGGCCTACCTCCAGTCCCGCAACCCGCAGAAAGCCTGACCCGGCCCGGGTTTCGTTCCGCCCCGGGACCGGGGCGCACCCCAAAGCCACCTTACACGGCCAATGGATCCAACATCGGAACGTTGCGCCGCACGAAGCCGGAGCGGCCCCTCCCGCCGGCACGACGTCTTTCAATACCCGGCCCGCGCGCAAACCCGGCCGCGGCCATTCATCCACCGGAGCTTTGCCATCGGCTTGACCCTTCCACCCGAAAACCCGCCCCGCCGCCGCGACCACTCAACTCCCGTCCGGGCGTCGCTCCGACCTTTGCGGGCTGGGGGGCACATACAACCGGTCCGGCCCGGGCGGATGCGCCGGATCAAACGCCCCCAAATCCGGCACCAAATACCTCCCCACCGACAACCCCCTCTCCTGAATCCCCGCCACCACGCAACGGGCCAGCAGATACGCCCCGTCGACCGTGTGATGCGACCCGTCCACAAAGGCCCGGTCCAGCGCCGGCCCCAGCGCACCATACAACACCACACTCATCCGATTCAGATCCAACAGCGGTACGTCCCACTCCCGGGCCACCCGCCGCATCGCCTCGGGATACTCCCCCAGCGTGGGCCGTTCCACCCCCGCCTTCCGCTCCATCGAAGTCACCAGAACCGGCTCGGCCCCCCGGACCCGAACCGCCTCGATCACCCGGATCAGGTTCGTCCGGTAATTCCCGTGCGGGCCCGCCCCTTCACCCCTCTCCTTCTGATCATTGTGCCCGTACTGCAAAAACACAAAATCGCCGGCCCTGAGCTGGCTCAACACCTTCTCCACCCTCAACGCTCGCAACGAACTCGTCAGGGATTCCCCCGATTCCGCATGATTCGCCACCGCCACACCACAACGGAAAAACCGGGGCAAAATCTGACCCCAACTGCACCACGGCTCCTCCGGCTGGTCCGTCACCGTCGAGTCTCCCAACAGGAAAATCGTCGGCGCCGACGGATCCGGATCAATCTCCACCGCGGTCACCGCCGGTCTCACCCCGCTGAACTCGAGCGTTAGTTTATCGTCCCAGTGCAACACATTCTCTTCCCGCGCCTTCAAACGCACCAGGCGCCCGTCCGGCAGCCGCGGCGTGCGTACATTCACCGTAAAGGCCACCGTCACAAACCGACCCGGCTCCGTCACCACCCGCTCCGCCATCAACCGCCGCGACTCCGCCTTGATCCAGTTCGTCGATCCCGCCCCCAACCGGCCCAGGGTGACCACCACCCGATGGTTCCCCTCCGGCACCCGCACGGAAAAGAAAAACGGCTGCTCCGACGTCACTCCGTCGCTCAGTAGTTCCGTGGGCCCTTCCTCTGCAAAATCCTCGGGCACGCACCCGAGATCAAACCCCCAGCCCCGGACCGGGTCGTAACGATCTTTCGCCGTCACCTGCACCCACCCTGCCGCACATGCGCCGGAACCGAAATCAAACCGCCACGACCCGTCCGCCGCTGACACTTCCACCAACAGCCCACACGTCAGCACCAGAGCCAGCAACCACAACGATGGCCGCGCCCGGGTCCTTACCCACGCCGATCCCCACCAGCGGAACAGCAGCCCACAACGGAGCCGGTCCGGCCCCTGACCCGCTAACGGTTCGACCGGTGCCCGGCCCGCCGGGGCCGGGCTCTCCTCCCGAAATCGGTTGCGCCAATGCCGCGCAACCCATCCCTCCCCACCCGCGAACATGCCACCCGCCACCGCGGGCCCCGCTGCTCCAGGGCCGCCCCTGCCCATGCCATCCGCGTTCATCTCCGCTCCTATCTACAAATTCAGTCCGACCCATCCTGCAGCCAGAGCTGCGGCATGGTAACCCCGCATTCGAAACCGGTCACCTCCGCAATCGCAGGTCCTCGTGAACAAGGATCTCCCGATTCCCGACGCGCAGCCGTTTTGCAAGATTGCACCCGATCGCAAACCCGCGCGGCGCGTGAACCCACGCACCACGAAACACAACAGCCACCCCGGGAAATCGCGGAGACGAAATGGTCCGAGGACAGGCCATGCACACACAGAGGGCACAGAGACACGGCTCGGATGGAAGTCGGCCTTTTCGATGCAAACGGCATCCTGGACAAGACCATCACCCCCACCGTGTGCAAACCACAGGCCGGGCATAACGCCAGGCGGTCCCCGAGGACGGCGATTATCCCGCCCGGGTGGAGCGGCGCAGGTAAGGGAGGGACCGCGTCCTCGCGGTGCGCAAGAATGTCGGGCACAGGGGACTGTGCCCCTCCCACGAGGTCCCACGGGAGGGATGGCGTCCCCGCCGCCCGCAGGGAAAGGCTGCCCCCGCGGCCCGTGCTGAAGCTGCAGCGTGCCCCAATCAGAGGGCGCCCTTGCGAGCTCCGACAGGCTGGGAGGGACCGCGTCCTCGCGGTCCGCAAAGAATATCGGGCACAGGGGACTGTGCCCCTCCCACGAGGTCCCACGGGAGGGACGGCGTCCCCGCCGTCCGTAGGAAAAGGCTGCCCCCGCGGCCCGTGCTGAAGCTGCAGCGTGCCCCAATCAGAGGTTGCCCTTTCGAGTTCCGAC
>NZ_JAAKYA010000071.1:93280-99196 GCF_011044775.1 Limisphaera ngatamarikiensis
CGGGGCCCGTGCCGAACCTGCAGGGCGAGCCAATCGGAGAATACCCTTTCGAGCTCCGACAGGTTGGGAGGGACCGCGTCCTCGCGGTCCGCAAGAATACCGGGCACAGAGGACTGTGCCCCTCCCACGACCCGACGGGTGGCGTGGCCGCCGGCCGCGGTCTGCGTGTACCTCCGCCCCTCGCAGATCCCGACCCGACCCTCGATTTTGGCCCACCCACCTAATCAGTCCGCCCGCACATCACCCGCACGCCAAACCTTCCACATCCCGGCACACCTTTAAGCGGCATTAACAAAAACTGTTTGACAATTGACGTATGTTGAGCTATTCGAATGACCGGTTATGTGCATCGAATTCGCGGTGGCCAAGTACCCTGCCATTGTCCGCCTGCGGGACGGCAAGGAATGTACGGTGCGGCTGTTACAGCCCGAGGACGCGGCCCGTTTCTATGAGTTTTTGAAGGCGGTGCCGGAGGAGGAACGGTTGTTTATCAAACCGCGGTTGACGCCGCGATTGGTCCGGCAGTGGTGCCGACAATTGAAGCCCGAAGAGAATCTCACCCTGGTGATGTTGCACGGGGACCGCATCATCGGCGAGGCCACCCTGCACCAGCGACCCGGCGGCTGGAAGCGGCACATCGGGAAGGTGACCGTGCTGACGCACCCGGAGTATCGGGGGATTGATGTGGCCAAGTTGCTGGTCAAGGAGCTGCTCGAGATTGCGCCCCATTGCGGACTGGAACGGCTGGAGGCGGAGCTGAACGGCGAACGCAAGGTGGCCATTCGGGCCCTTTACCAACTGGGCTTTGAGCAGTGGGCCCACATCCCCGGGTACCTGCGCGACCTCCAATTCCGGCCGCACGACTACGTTTTGCTGGGCATCAACCTGGTGACGGACGAGGAATACGCCGCGGCGTTGGGCTGACTTCCTCCACGGCGGAACGGTGTCCGGCCTGGCGAAAGTGCACGGTTGCCAGCGTTCTCCCTGCCGGGGCCGTCCGCGGCTGCGCCAAGCGCCTTCCCCGGTGGATCGGCGCGGCGGTGGCGGCTGTCGCCGACTCAGGCGGATCCGCCGTTGAGCGATGAGGACTCGGCGGGTGCCGGGGCGGATTCCACCGCCCAGGGTTCGGCAATGCGGCGGATGCTTACCGCCCGGCCCGTGGCCGGGTCCACCTCGATGAGCGCGCCCAGCAGCATGACCCGGTTTCGTGCCACCTCAAACCGTTGCGGGCACTGTGTGAGAAACCGGCGCAAGACCGGGGCGATTTCCCGTCCCAACACGCTCTCCTGAGGGCCGGTGAAACCGGCATCGGTCAGGTAGGCTGTTCCGCCGGGAAAGATCTGTTCGTCCGCGGTGGGCACGTGGGTGTGGGTGCCAATCACGGCGCTGACCCGACCGTCCAGCAGTCGGCCGAACGCGATTTTTTCCGAGGTGGCCTCGGCGTGGAAATCCACCAGGATGATCGGCGTTTCCTGTCGAAGTCGCTCAACCTCGGGCGGAACGAGGAGGAACGGATTTTCCAGGGCGGGCATGAAGGTGCGTCCCTGAGCGTTGATGACGGCCAGGGGCGGTTTCCCCTCCTGCCGGACGAGGCAGCTGCCCCGGCCGGGTACGCCCGGCGGATAATTGAGCGGGCGCAACACGCGCGGCTCGGTTTCGAGCAATTGCGCCGCCTCCTTCTGATCCCAAACGTGGTCGCCGGTGGTGATCACGTCCACGCCGGCGGCAAACAACTCTGCGGCGGTTTTGCTGGTGATGCCGGCGCCGCCGGCGCTGTTCTCCCCGTTGGCCACCACGTAGTCGAGTCCCAGTTCACTGCGCAAACGCGGTACCAGCGCCTGCACGGCCTGCCGACCCGGCCGCCCCACCACATCACCGATGAACAACAACTTCACGGCGCCCAGCCTACCCCTGCCGGGCCGACAACAAAAGCCCTCGCAACCGGGCCGGTGCGACAAAACCCAAACCCGGAATGCCGCGGGGACCTTGCGGGCTTGAAGCATGTTTGAGGGGCCGAAGCGGGTGCCCCATGGCCCGCGGGGGCGGTGTGTGGCGGATTCAGTTTCACTGCACCTTCCGTGGGACGAGTGGCGCCGGTCAGCATCCGGCCAGGGCTTGATCGAGGTCGGCGATGAGGTCGTCGGGGTCTTCGATGCCAACAGAGAGTCGGACCAGGCCGTCGGAGATACCGGCGCGCTGGCGTTGTTCCTAGGAAAGCCGCCGATGGGAGGTGCGGGCCGGGATGCAAGCCAGGCTTTCCACACCGCCCAGGCTCAGGGCCGGCAGGATCAGCCGCAGCCGTTGCAGAAAGACCTCCGCGGCCTCCGCCCGGCGCAACTCAAACGACAACATCCCGCCAAAGCCCCGCATCTGACGGACGGCGATGGCGTGGTCGGGGTGGTCGGGCAGTCCGGGGTAAAACACGCGGGCCACGGCGGGGTGGCTTTGGAGGAACTGCGCCACGCGGAGCGCGTTTTCATTGTGACGTTGCATGCGGAGCGCCAGCGTTTTCAGGCCGCGTTCCAGCCGTGCGCACGCCTCGGCGTCCAGCATGCCGCCATGGAGCATGGCCGTCTCCCGCAACGATTCAATCCGGTGCCGGGCCCCCACGATGACACCCGCGTTCACGTCGCTGTGTCCGTTCAGGTATTTGGTGGCGCTGTGAATGACCAGGTCGAACCCGAGTGCCATGGGGTTTTGATTGATGGGCGTGGCGAAGGTGTTGTCGATCACGGTGAGGATTCCTCGGGCCCGGGCCCCCGCGGCCAGGGCGGCAAGGTCCAGGCAGCGGAGGGTGGGGTTGGAAGGTGACTCGACGTAGAGGAGACGGGTGTGGGGCCGACAGGCGGCCAGGATGTCCTCCACGGTGCCGGCCAGGGTGAACTCCACCTGCCAACGGGGCAGTTGTCGCGTGACGAACTCCAAGGTGCCGCCGTACAGGTCGGATTGGAACACGGCGTGGTCCCCGGCTTTGAGCCACGTGGCCAGCAGGGTGGTGATGGCAGCCATGCCGGAGGCAAAGACGAGGCCGTCCTCCGCGCCCTCCAGCGCCGCCACCTTGCGGGCCACCACCTGTTGGTTGGGCGTGTTGAAGTAGCGGGGATAGACGTTCTGCCCGGTGGGATGGGGAAACACGTGGGCGGTGGAAAGGAAGACCGGGCTGCAAGCGCCGCCGGTGGCGGGGTCGTGCCAGGTCCCGGCATGCACGCAGCGGGTGGAAAAACCGGCAAAGGCAGGGTCAATCGGTCTCATGCGCGTTGGGGGATTTGTCCGTCGAAACAGGACGGGTCGGGCACGACTGCCATGCGTCCCAGGACCCGAACTCGGGACAGCAGGAACCCGCGATGTCCACGCAATCGGGACAAAGCCATGAATCGCCGAGGCGAACGGCGCCGTACCGGCCGCAACGTTCGCAGGTGGGTTCGTGCGTCGCGCTGCCGGAATGCGGCAGATCCGGAGCGGGGGAAGGTTGGGGCGGTTTCATGGTCCGGTGATCTCCCGCGGGCGTTGGTTCTTTGGCGTTGTGCGACCAGCAGGGCGTCGGGGCCGGCTGCGCGACCGGGCCTGCGCCGTGGTCGGGCCGGGCCGGGGTTGTGGGGCGGTCGGCGCGGCCGTGGGAGCCGGTGATTCAAGAAGGACCTCGCGGAGGACGACGGCCTGGTTGTGCAGGGGATCGCGGGCGGCATAGACCAGAGTGATGGTGCCGCGACGCGCTGCAGCTCGAAGGCGAGCCAGGGATTCGGCCTTTTGAACAAGCTCTTGCCGGTACCGCTTGCGGAACTCCTCCCATCGGGCGGGCTCATGACCGAACCATCGTCGGAGCGCATCGCTCGGCGCCAGTTCCTTGAGCCACCCGTCAAGGGAGAGCGCGTCTTTGGACAGGCCGCGCGGCCAGAGCCGATCCACAAGAAACCGTTGTCCATCCCCTGGCTCCGGCGGGTCATACACGCGCTTGAGTCGAATCTCCATGGCTGCCTTCCTCGAAGGCCCGTGCCGGCACCGACCCCGGGGGATCCGCGGCCCCCGGCCTTCCCGGTCCCAACACGGTCACAACTTGGCCGGCCAAAGCTGCATGTCAAATGAACGTTTGAGGTGGCCCGGGACCGCCGACGGCTCTAACCTGGAGGTGGTATGCGCCTGAACCGGTTCACGGATTACGCCGTGCGGGTGTTGATGACGGCGGCCGCACGAGCCCCGCAGCGGGTCACGGTGGACGAGGTGTCGCGCCTGTTTGGGATTTCCCGGCATCACCTGACCCGTGTGGTGCATCGCTTAGGGCAGATGGGTTATCTGGCCACCGTTCGAGGTGTGGGCGGCGGGTTCACCCTCGGGCAGCCAGCCGACCGGATCCGGCTGGGCCGGGTCGTGCGGCAATGCGAAGGCCATGCGTCGGTGATTGATTGCATGGACGATCCCGGCCGGCCCTGTTGTTTGTTGCCGGGTTGCCGGTTGAAGCGCGCGTTGGATGAGGGGACCGAGGCCTTTTTTGAGACTCTGGACCGGTACACCCTGGCGGATCTGGTGGTCAGTACGACGGCAGCGACGCTGCGGAGGACGCTCCCGGACGCCCCCGCGCCGCGGCGGCAGCAGGCCGCCAGGCGCCGAACGACGCCAGCTCAAAAGGGCAGCGGCTCCCGATAACCGCCTCAAACGCTTCCGCCGGACGAGACAAGCGTTCCCCGTCCGGGCGGACATGCGGTGACGCACGGTTGAGAGACCCTCCGCCCGGCGCGGCGTGACCCGGACGCCGGATGCCCTCACCCTCGGGGCCAGACTTCCCGATAAAACACCTCCTCGCGCGGGTGGGGTGTTTTGGGTTCGGGCTTTCGGGCCGGCCAGCCCAGACCCAGGATCGCCACCACGCGAAACCGGTCCGGCACGCCGAGGAGGTCCCGCACGTCGGATTCTCACCGCTCGGACTCCGCCGCGTCCTCCGAATGGTAGACTGCGCCCCATGCCATGCCGAGACCGAGGTCCGTCGCCGCCAGCCACAGGAAAGCCCCGGCGATGGTGGCATCCTGGAGCCAGTACTTACTGACGCCAGGCTCGGCCAGGATCACCACGCCGAGCGCAGCCTGTCGCAGCCATTCCATCCACGGCGTGGTCCGGCTCAGCCGGTCGAGCAGCCCTCGTTGCTCCACCAGAATGAACCTTCGGGAGAGGGCGTGGTTTCCCGTGGGTCCCAGGTGAAGGGCCTCTTCAAGCTGGTCCCGGATGACGGCGGGGATGGGTTCGGCGGTGAACGCCGTGATTTCCCGTCGAAGACGAATGGCGTCGAGCGTGTTCATGGAAGGCACAGGGTCAATCCTACGGACCCGCGGGAAAGGGTCCCGAAATTCCCATGGATCCCGGTGCAACGATGACGACTCCGGTCGCCGGGACCTGTCCCTGCAGGTGAATGGGGCCCGGGACTGCAGGCCGTTGGCCTCGACCGCACGCCGCACTCTGCGACTGGCCGGGCCGGCGAAGGCGAGATGCCCAGGCCTGCGGGTCCCGGCACGGCGGGCCCGAACCGGAACGGCCCGTCTCGCCACGGCTGCGGGACAGCCTCCAAAGGAACAGCCGTCGTTGTCATCGGATGCAAACGACAACCCCAACCCTTAGCCATCGCCTGAGGTATTGCACCGGCGGGTGAAGATTTTTTTGGGTTCGGCGTTGAATATCCTCGCGCGCCGTGCCTCAATGAAGCATGCCGACCGTCACCAAACGCTCGCCCAAGATCCGCTTCGAGTTCGTCCCCGCTCAAAAGCAGTCCACCCTGGGCGGCCTGCCCGCCCTGGAAGCGCTGGCCCAGTAGTTTGACCTCTGGCAAAAAATCCGCGCCCTGCCCGCACTGGACCCGCCCACCCGCACCTCCCACGGCTACAGCCCCGAGCTGATCGTGGCCCAACTGATCTACTGCTTCTGCTCGGGCGG
>NZ_JAAKYA010000072.1:0-50064 GCF_011044775.1 Limisphaera ngatamarikiensis
AACTGGTGTGTTTCGACTGAACGCATAATCTGCGAGGTCGGCGCGCGCTTTTCTCCGCAACTTCACCACCGGCCCTTGCAACGATTCCCACCCCATCGGATCCCGGCTCAACCACCTTCCTATGCTGGGACTGTAGGCGCGGTATTCGTACAGCACCAGGCCCGTGCCGTCCTCCGTCCGCTTCGTGCTGAACCGGAACGGATTCGAACCGGCCGCAGCACCCGTCAGCCGCAAAGGCTCCCCAAACGGTCCATAGTCGTACCGCGCAGTCTCGGTACCGGTGCTCGCGGACACCAGGGTCCACACGTTCCCGTTGCCGTCATACGTCACAAAGTGCACCCCCGCAGCAGGCCCACCAGTCAACCGCACCCACAACAACCCGCCCACACCACCCGCTCCGTCCAAGGTCTCCGAAACATCCAATCCCCACACGTACGACCGCACCAGCGCACCGTTCGTCCCGTTCAGCTCCGCAATGTGACGACCGAACAGTACAGGATCACTCACCAGCTTCAGATCCTCCACCACCTGCCACGTGCTGTTGGTCCAGACGTACCGCACCTACCGTACCCGACGCCCCAACGCATCGTACGTCCAGTCCACCCGACGCCGATCCAGGTTGCCCCAGCTCATCACGCGCACCAGCCGGTTCTCAGCATCCCAACTGTACACCCACCGACCGTCCCGGACAAGATTCCCGTCCAGGTCGTGGACGAGCAGCTCCGGCGTCTGCACCACCACCGCCGACCGCACCTCCCCCTGCAGCCGGTCCGGTCGGTCCAGAGGCATGGAGGGGCTCAACCACAGAGACACAGAGGACACGGAGAACGGCCAGAAGAGAGCGCACAAAGCATGTCCAGAGCTCCATGGCGGCGGTTGGTGTCCGACAATGTTTTCCGCAGCCCCTTGTCCCGGCAAAAGCCGGGTGGCCGGTATCGCTTCCGATCAGCAGCTTATTACACGCGCATCGAGCTGACGGCCTGGGACGCGGTCCCTCCCACGGGACCTTGAGGGAGGGGCACAGTCCTCTGTGCCCGCCCATGCGGCGGCTCACGCTGCCGAAGAGGGTCTCCGACCTCGACGGTTGAAACATTGCGCGGGCAAACGCCCGCCGGGAGGGGCACAGTCCCCTGTGCCCAATACTCTTGCGGACGGCGGGGACGCCGTCCCTCCCAACCTGTCGGAGCTCGTAAGGGCACCCGGCCATCGGGTGGTTGCAGGTCCCGCAAAGGTCACCGTGATCTGCCTTTTCTTGGGGACCGCGATTACACGGTGCCTCCCAGGCAATCATTGCGGGGGCACGGTCTTCCGTGCCCGCATTCTCATACGGATCGCGGGAACGCGGTGGACCACGATCCTGTCGGATTCCGGACCCGCGCGGTCCCTACCGGCCCCCTGAGCCCCACATGGGGCACCGGCGCCTTTTGGGGCGGCGCGAGGGACGGTGGCGGGTCCGCGCTGCCCAATCTCCGGGCACGCGGCCGGTCGAAACTCCGGGGGATTACGGGGACAACCCGGCGCGGAAGGGCGAGGAACTTCGACCAGCACAATGACCGCACAAGAGTTGGAGAACGTGTCCGGAGAGATCAACCGTGGCGGCGCGTGCGTGTGCGGGCTTTTTCCCATGAGCCGTTATCGGGGGTGACCAGCCCGCGGCTGCACGGTCGTGTACCCGGGTGAGGGGGATCATCGTCAGCCGCACCTGCCCGTTTTGCCGGGAGGATGACCGGCCGCATCGTCGAGCCCTTCAGCTCCCCATCGTACTCGGCCCGGCGCCAGGGCATCCGTCACGCTCATGAATAATGTGGTTTGACAACAGTCCAGCTCATCCAATCGTCACTGGGGCGTGTGGCGCAACGGCCTTGCGGCCAGTTTGTTGCGCGATTGCAGCCCGGGAGGAGTGCTGATCTGTCCGGGACAACCTCCGGAAGGCAAGGTCACGCCCTTCTGAACCCGGGGGGTTCGCACCTCGACCCGGCCGGGGGTTATGGTCCTCCGGCAGTCCCGCTCCCATCGGCACGCATCCTCAGGACAAAAGCCGCGGACGGCGTGGTACAGCGCAATCCCGCAAGGCACCCCTCCCCTCCGTACTCCGCACACTTTTTGGCATCGAGAATACAAATGGTGTTCATTCGCAACCTTTGACGCCTTTGCGGCTCGATTCGAGTGTGGGGCCCCGGGCCGAGCGGAAGGGTATTAAACGCGGCCATAAGCATTTGACATAACCCGGGGTCGGAGTAGGCTACGTTTGACGCGCGGGTTGAACCGGGTAGCTGGGCCGACGGCGCCGGGGCGCGCCGGGGGCCGACCGCGCGAAAAGGCAGGTTCCTTTGGACCATGAGCGAGACAATTCAAAGTGCCTCCCCGCCCGAGGCGGTTGAGAGGATTCATCCCATCCAGGAAGCGGTCATACGGATTGCTGGCAACTCCCAGGACGGCATTCAGGCCATGGGCCAGATCCTGGCCCGGCTGGCCGGCCGGAGTGAACAGGAGGTCATGACGTACATGACGATCCCGTCCACGATTTCCGGCGGGCCGTCCATTTTTCAGGTGCGGATCGGGTCGGGGGAGGTGTTGAGCGCGGGCGACGACGCCGATTTCCTGCTGGCGTTTTACCAGCACTCCTACGAAAACCACATTCATTCCCTGCGCAAGGGTGGAATCGTACTCTACGACACCGACAACGTGGAGCCGAAACCCGAGTGGCAACGCGACTACGTCCACATCGGGGTGCCCATCACCAGCCAAACCATCGAAGCCATCGGCGGCACCGCCCGCGACAAGGGCAAAAACATCTTTGCGTTGGGATTGGTGGCCCGGTTCTTCGATCTCAACGTGCCCAAACTGGAGCAACTGATCCGCGAACGTTTTCAGGGCAAGGACGAAAGCGTGGTGCGGAACGCGCTCCTGGCCTTCCACGCCGGTTACGCGTACGCCGCCAACCATCTGCAGGAGGTCTTCCGGCTGGCGGAGAGTCGAAAGCGCGAGCGGGCCCAGGTGGTCATGAGCGGCAACGAAGCCCTGGCCTACGGGTTGATCGCCGCAGGGATTCGCTTCGGCGCCGCCTACCCCATCACGCCATGGTCGGAGGTGATGGAGATTCTGCGGCGTGAATTGCCCAAGTATGGCGGGATCTTTGTCCAGGCGGAGGATGAAATCGCGGCAATTTCGATGGCCATCGGGGCCAGCTACGCCGGTTATCTGGCCGTGACCGGGTCCAGCGGGCCCGGAATCTCACTCAAGAGCGAGGCGGTGGGCTGGGCGGTGAATGCGGAGGTTCCGCTGGTGATTATTGACGTGCAGCGGGCCGGCCCGTCGACGGGGATGCCGACCAACCCGGAGCAGTCGGATCTTTTCATTGCCTGCTACGGCAGTCACGGGGACGCGCCGCGGGTGGTCCTGGCGCCGGCAGATGTGGAGGATTGTTTTTATACGGCGATCGAGGCCGTCAACATCGCGCGCGAGTTCAGCGTGCCGGTGTTCATTCTCAGCGACCAGTCCATCGCCACCCGCATCGAGGCGTTTCTCGAGCCCGACTTGGAGCGGCTCTGTCAGGACATCTCCCCGCGGTTTGATCCCGTTCCCGAACACAAGCCCTACGACCTGAATGCACCCGACGGGGTAACCCACCACATTCCGCCCGGGACCAGGGTACTCAACGGCAAGTACCCGGTATTGACAGGTCTGGAACATGACGAGATGGGTCATCCCTCGGCTTTGCCCAAGATCCACGCAGCCATGACGGCCAAGCGGCGTCGGAAACTTCAGGCGCTGGCCCGGCGGCTGCCCCGGCCGGAGACCTACGGCCCCAACGAGGGGCAGGTCCTGCTGGTCGGCTGGGGATCCACGCGTGGCCCCATCCGGGAGGCGGTGGATCGTGCCCGGGCCCAGGGGTTGAGCGTCTCGGCCCTGCACCTGCGTCATCTCAACCCGCTCCCCAACGGGCTGGAAGAGATCTTCTCCGGATTCCGGCACATCTTCGTGGTGGAGATGAACGACGAGGGCCTGTACGGTTACGGCCAGCTCGCCTCGATTCTGCGGGCCCGGTACTGCAACCCCAATATTCGCGGCATCAACAAGACCGACGGTCTGACTTTCAAAGTCCGTGAGATCCTGGAACGTCTGCAGGAAAAGCTGAACGCTTTGGAAGCCCGAAGCGCATGAACACGGTTTCAGAAATGTCACCTGTGAGTCCGACCATGAGCAGCGTCACCACCACCACCCCTTCCGGCGCCCAGGCCGCCGCTGCGGCGGCCCAGGAGCCCAAGCCGCTGACGAAACGTGAGTTGGCGGCCGATCATCCGACCTGGTGTCCCGGGTGCGGCGATTTTTCCGTGCTGGCCATCTACTTCAAACTCATGGAGCGGGCCCGCATCCGGCATGAAAACATTGTGAGCGTCTCGGGCATCGGCTGCTCCAGTCGGTTTCCGTATTTTGTGCAGGCCCACGGCGCCCACTTCATTCATGGCCGGGCCCTGGCCTTCGCCACGGGATTGTCCCTGACCCGGCCCGATCTGCACGTCTTTGTCTTCAGTGGCGATGGCGATGCCTTTTCCATTGGCGGCAACCATTTCCTCCACGCAGCGCGTCGCAACGTCAACCTCACGCTGGTGGTGATGGACAACCAGGTTTACGGCCTGACCAAGAAACAGACCTCGCCCACCTCACCCCCAGGGTTCAAGAGCAAGACCGACCCGTGGGGCGCCGTGGACCAACCGCTGAACCCCATCAAACAGGCGATCGCCGCCGGGGCCACTTTCGTCGCCCGCACCACCCACACCAACCCCAATCACCTCCTCCAGATGATGGAGGCCGCGATGCAGCATGAGGGCTTCAGCTTCGTGGAGTGCCTGAGCGAATGCGTGGAGTTTTACGAGGGTGCGTTCGACGCCGCCAACCCCCGCAAGGGTGGCGTGTTCAATACCGTGCCGGCGAATCATGATGTGACCGACGAGCTGGCTGCCTACGAGCTCGCGAATGCGCCCTTCCCCGGATACTTCGGCATCTTTTACCAGGTCAAACGCCCCACGAGAAACCAGCGCGAGCAGGAGATCATCAAGGCCGCGCGGGAGAAGTTCAAAGACCTGAAAGACTGGCAAATCCTTCAAAAAACCTTCGACCGCATGAAGTAAGATGCCCGGGCGAATCCGTTCCCCTCGGGCGAGGCTGCGGGTTTAACCTCGTCCCTCCTGCGTGCCGGTCTGAGAGGACACCGGGGATTCGCCCATGCCGAGCACCCCACAAGACCGGAGCCCGGGCATTCCTCCGTTGGGCCGGGCACACCCGGTAGCCCTCCTGTCCTCTGTGATCTCTGTGATTCGAGAACCGGCCCCGTGGCGTCCCCTTCCCTTCAACGGCAGGCGCTTGCGCTGTTGGGCGGAGATGCAGGCCGGGGCATTGGGCGGTCTTGGCGTCGGTGATGTTCGCCAACCCGCGATCCGGACTGCACTCCCGGTCCATGCACGGCCGATGGGTGCTGGCCGGCCTAACGGTTCCCGGTCGACGCAAGGGTCTGGAGGACGGCGGCAATGGTACCCGGTGCGTTGCCTTCGAAACGATTGTTCACATAAACCCACAGCGGTCGTGGACGGCCGGTCCGAAGGGAGCTCCGGATGAGTTCGACCGTGGCGGCGCGCGTGTCGGGTTGTGGGTCCCGGATCTGGTCATACGGGCTGAACGACCGCACCGCGTCCTCGTAGCGCCGGCCGGGCCGCAGGAGAAGTCGGACCCCGAGCGCGCCTTCCCATTGGTCTGCAGCAGCCAGACGGACCTGATCGGCCAGCGGCGGTGTGCCCTCCCAACTGTTCAGCACGGGCGCCACGCCGTGACGTCTCAGGCACTGAAAGTACTCCTGCTGAAGAAAAGTCCGGTTGCGGATCTCCACACCGTACGGCCAGCCTGCCGGCAACCGGGCCAAAAACCGGTCCAGGGACTCCACGAAATCCCGACCGCGGGCAAAGTCCGCCGGATAAAATCGCGAGAACTCGAAGATCAACAGTCCCACCCGGTCCCGGATTACCGTCATGGGCTCGAGATAGTTCTCCTGGAAGAGGTCCGCGTTGAGGAAATCCGGATTGGGCTGGCCGGCCCGGGGGCCGAAACGGTCGAGGTTGGGGAAGCGTTTCACCGTGATGGTATCAGTGACCTTGAACGCGAAACGGAACTGACCGGGCACCTGTGCGGCCAATCCCTCCAGCATGGCCCGCGTGGGAAAGGTGTAATAGGCCGCGTCCACGCACACGGTCGGGAAAACCTCCGCATACTCACCCAGGCACTCCCGCTGGAACCTGCGCTCGGCAAACCGACCCTGCCAGAGGTAGCGGTTGCGGTCATAGACCTGACCGATCCATCCCGGATATTTCCAAGAGGAGGTCCCGATGAAGATCCCGGACAGAGTCAGCCTTCGGAGCTGCTCCCGCACGAACTCGCGGTCCAAAGGCGTCGGATGCGGCGTTTCTCCACAGTCAAAGAGCTCAGGGGGGTGCATGATCTAGAACTTCAACTCGCGCTGGAGAAACCCCGCGATCCAACGCAAGGTGACCTCGGGTGTGCCGACCAAAAGACCCCGGACTTTCCCGGAAGCCAATGCGATTTTCAATTCCGGCAGCGGTTGACCGTTGACTTCGATCGAACTCGGGCCCACGCTCACCCCAGCAATTTCCGGCCGCTGCCAGGCAAGGTTCCGTGTCCGCAACAAACTCCGGATCTGGATCCGCAATTCCCAGGGGTCCAACACGAGGGTCACCCGCCGCAGGGCCTGGTTGATGCTGAACAAACAGAGAACGAGCCCTGTCAAGAATAGGAACCCCATACCAACCCAGAACTCCCAGCGGTTCACATCACCTCCCCCCTTCGACGGGGGCACGCCCGTCAGGATCAGGGTTGCCGCAAGGAGAGGGATGCCGACAAATCCGCTACCCACCAGCAAAAGATCAGACGCCAATCCGTGCCAGCCCGTCGGATGCAGTTGGAGGTGGACCTCCTTATCGATCTTTTCGCAGCTGAGGCCCGGAACCGGGGCCCCGCTTTCCAGCCATACCGACTCCGCTTCTGCCAGGGAGACGGTGTCCCCAAGATCCCAAACAGGAACCGGTTTGTGAAGAGCTGCGTCCAAAAATGGCTTGAGTTCCTTGGCGAGCTCAACAAGCCATTCCCGGGGATAATCAGCTGCAAGCTTGGCGATTGAACCCGTGGCGTAGTGGGCCACCAACGACCATGAACCGTGGGAATCGGACGGGCTTCCCGTTCCACCTTGCCGGGCCCGGAAGGGCCGGATTTCCAGCCCGATGGGTGGTTTGTTCGGCACCCGTTGGGAAAGGGTCAACCAGCGCCATCGTTGCCGCGCTTTCAGGCGCCCTTCCGTGCACAAGACCTCGGTCCGTCCCCATGCGAACGTTGCGCCCGGCCAGAACAGGGCTGCAGCAACCAACAACGTTACCCCGAAGAGTGACATCAAAAGGCCCAGGTTTGATGCAGCCGTGTTCCGAGCGATCCAGAGGAGACGCCCGACAAACGCGAGTTCAACGAGGGCGGCGATCACCAGCAATATGCCGATTGTGCGCAGCGGACCGCCAGGACGCGGTGGCAAGACGATTCGCACGCCACCGGGCACGGGCTCGGTTGTGATTCGAACCGTGGTCAAGTCCGACGGGTCCATGCCGGGATTCCGTTCCATTGCGTGTTGCAGGGCCGGCGCCGTGGGCAACCGTGGCGGCCACCGTTCGGTGACCGGGCGCTGCTGACGTCATTTATTGGAACGTGTCGGAACGCTGGAGGCAAGTTGGCTTCCATTCCAAGCCTCGCCCGGATTTCACACGCACACCCCGGCCTCGGTCGTGTGTGTCATTTGCACCGGTGGGTGCAAGAGGAGAAAGACGAAAGCCTGGAATCCCGGACACGGACCGGAACCCGGCGGATCAGAGCCTGCGTTCCCCGGCCATGTGAGCCAGCAACCGATCGTTCATTTCCCGGGCCGGGTTATGACCGGACTCGACCAGTTTGATGTGGAAGGCGGCCACTTCGATCAGGCGGGCAAGGTCGCGGCCCGGTCGCACCGGCAGGGTGATGTGGGGCACTTTCTGGCCGAGGATCTCGATGTATTCCTGCTCCATGCCGAGGCGATCCACGTCGGGCACCTCCTCCCAGGGTTTGAGCGTGATAACCAGGTCCAGTTCCTTGCTCAGGCGGACGCTGCGGACGCCGAACATGGCGGCGACGTTGATGATGCCGATGCCGCGCACTTCCATGTAACCCCGGGTCAGTTCCGGACTGGTGCCGATCAGACGGTGCCCCTCCACGAGTGTGAACCGGGTGGCGTCGTCCGATACGAGGCTGTAACCGCGCTCGATCAGCGCCAGGACACTTTCGCTTTTGCCGATGCCGCTCTCGCCGCGGATCAGGACGCCGATGCCGAGGATGTCCACCATGCTGCCCAATTCGGTGCACCGGGGCGCGAACAGGGCTTCCAGGGCCATGGTGGCCCGGTTGATGAACTGCATGGTAATCAGGGGACATTGGAACAGGGGCACGTCCTGTTTCTCGGCCAGGCGCACCAGGTCCGGGTCCGGCCGCAAGCTGCGGCTATAGACCACGCAGGGGATGGGTTTGGAAAAAAGCAGGCGGTACCGTTTCAGTCGTTCGGCCCGGTCCAGGGACCGCAGGTAATGGGTCTCGGCATTGCCGAGGACCTGAATGCGTTTGAATGCGAAGTAGCGGGTGAACCCGGTGAGGACCAGGCCGGGGCGATTGATCGTGGGTTCGCGGATCACCCGTTTCAGTCCGCCCGCCCCGGCGATCAACCGCAGGCCCAGTTCATCCGCGAATTCGGTATAGAACCGCTCGACTGTGACGGTCTCTTTTTCTGGCGCACCCATAAGTCGAATCTCCGGTTGCCGGCGGCCCGGTTCGAGGGGCACCGGCGGGCTTTTACAGGTTGAATTCCGGTCCGAGGTAGATGGCGCGCGCCCTGGGGTCCTCCAACATGTCCACGCCCAGCCCCTCATACACCACCTGGCCATGGTGGATGAGATAGGCCCGGTCCACCAACTTCAAGGTCTCGCGCACGTTGTGATCGGTGATAAGGATGCCCAGACCGCGTTCCTTCAGCCTGCGCAGGATCTTCTGCACCTCGTACACCGCGATGGGATCGATGCCGCTGAAGGGTTCGTCCAACAGGAGAAGCCTGGGGCTGGTGACCAGGGCCCGCGTAATTTCCAGGCGGCGTTTTTCACCCCCACTCAGTTGCCACGCACGTTGTTTGGCCAGACGGGTCAGGTCGAGTTCCTCCAGAAGGTATTGCAGTCGCAACCTGCGTTCCGCCCGGCTGATCCCGCAAACCTCCAAAATGGCCAGGATGTTTTGTTCCACGGTCAGCTTGCGGAAGACCGAGGGCTCCTGAGTGAGGTAACCGATGCCGGCCCGGGCGCGTCGATGCATGGGCAACCGGGTGATGTCGCGTCCGCAAAAGAAGATCCGGCCCGCGTCGGGTCGCACCAGACCGACCACCATCTGGAAGGTGGTGGTTTTCCCGGCACCGTTGGGGCCCAGCAGACCCACGATTTCGCCCGCCGCCACACGGAGGGAGACGCCGTCCACCACCCGGCGACGCCGGTAATGTTTCACCAGGTCGCGAGTTTCCAACAAGGGCTCCGACGCCTGACCGTTCACGGCCCGACCCGGGTGGGCCGAGGGTTCCGGGCGGGCTGGCGTTTCAGGTTGTGTTTCCTCCGCATGCATGGTCCAAATGGCGCCTGACGGGTCTTACCGGGGCCACGGGAGAGTCGGCGGGGCGTTGGTGCCGGGGTTGTCGCCGCGCTCCACGCGTGCCCGGTAGGTTCCCACGGTCGAAATGACCCCGGTACGCCGGTGATACTCCACAACCTCTGCGACGAAGCGACTGCCATCGCCGCGCTCAATCACCGGCTGACCTGTCAACCGGAGCCTGGCCGCGGCCGCCTCATATTCGGCACGCTGGGCCGTGGCGGTGATCCGGGCCGCGGCCGGACCGGCCAGGCGGACGATCACGCCGCCGTCGGCCATGAGATCCGGCTCGCCCTCACCTTCAGCCGGTGGCCGTACGCGCAACCGGGCACAACTCATTTCCATCTGGGGATCCTCCACTTCCACGCCCCCGGTGAATTCCAGTTGGTCGGCCGACCAGACGTAGGATCCACACCGGACCCGGGTCCAGAGTGGTTCACCGGCGGCGGGGTCGGCGTCGGTTCCGGCGGATTCATGGAGTACGGTCGCACCGCCCGGGGGCGCTCCGGCCACACCCAACAACATGTCGCCCGGTGGCCGTGGCCACACCAGTTCCGCGTTACCCTCCACACCGAATCGTTGGCGGTCGGGCTCCATCCACAGACGATCGCCCGCACCTGAGCGCCCGTCCGCCTCCCAATGAGCGGGGCCGGCAACTTCGACGCGATTCAACCGCGCCTGGTAGAGGCAGGAACTGCCGGACACGCGCAGATTTTCCCTTTCGAAAATGACACCGCCGGTCGAGTCCACCGATTCCAGCGCGCCGTTCGCGTCGGTCCGAACCACGAGTCGGGAGCACATCAGTCGTGCGGGCGGCCCCACCGCGGGCGTTTCGATCACGTCCACGTTTCCCTCGAACCGGGCCAATCGCGGGCTGAGCTCGCTGGAATCGGAGGTGACGGTCAGTTGGACGGGGCCGTTTCCGGCCGCCAGTGCGTTCTGAAGTCCGGGCACCATGCCCCCGGCTGCACGTGTCCAGTGCAAGACCGTACGGCCGCGCGCCTGAAGGGTTTCTCTCCGGAGGTCCCATTGGAGAAGGTCGGCCCGGCCGGACGCCCCGGCCCGCTCCCACTGGACGTTACCGGTCAACTCCACCCGTTCGAGGGCCGGATCCAACACGGCCTGTTCCGCCGTGGCCTTCAGACCGGCTCGTTCCAGGCTGACGCCGCCCCGCGCTTCCACCCTGTTCACCCGTCCGGTCGGCCCGCCCGAAAGCACAAATTGCAGTTCATCGCATGCCAGGGCGGCCTGGGTCTCGGTGGCGCGCACCTTGCCGAGGAATTCGACCCTTCCGGTGGATCCCTCGAACAGGAACCGGTCTGCCTCAATGCGCACCTCGCCCTCGCCCACGCCCGGCAGGCGCAACGGTTGTGCGTTGGTGCCCAAAGGCCCGACCTGTTCGGCCAACCAACCGCCACGCAACATAGTACGCACGCGATTGGATACGACCAACCAGGCGTTGCTCTGCCGCCACAGGAAGCCCTGGCCTTCAAGAACCAACCGGTCGGACTGGAGTCGTACTTCGAGGGGACCATCCGACCGTGCCTCCTGGGTGGCGGTGTGAAAGTCGCAGCGCGGCGTCTGCACGTGCAGCTCCACGCGACCGTCCGCGGCGTATCGTTCGAGCACCACTTCGCGGACCTGCACCCAGGCACCCTCCGCCGGTTCGGCCTTTGCAGCCTGGAGGCGGAACCGGAGCTGTTTTTCGTTCGGGGGCGGATAATATTCCGGCCAGACAAAATCCTCCAGCACCAGCCCTGGCAAGGGTGCCGGACCCGGGGTCTGTGGCAGGGTCGCGCCGGCCCGCAGCAAGGCCGCGAGACAGACCAGCCGTCCCATCCACGCCACCCAATCCACACACGGCCGTCTGCCAGCGCCCGGTCGCAGCATTCCGATCCGACCCGGGGCAGGGCAAACCGCGCCCGGCCGCCGGGAAGGTGTCCCCGGCGCCGACGCGTTGTCGGCTTGCGTTGGCATCATGATTCCGGCCATGCCCGGGACCAAAGCTGGCTCAACCGGCGGGGGATGGCCAGTCCGGAAGAAAGCCGCGTGCGCAAGCGCGTCACCCTTGACGCCCTCGCTCCCCGGGCCGAGCCAGCCGCGCCGGGAGGTCTTCCGGGGAGGTCCCGCCGCAAAGTACCGTCCGTCCTCCGCCGTCCCGAATCCGCCGGGACAAACACCGTCCCTACCGGGCCGGGTCGTGCCAGGAGCCCGGACGCATTGTCACCGACGGCTGCATTCAAACAGGCGTACCAGGGTGCGGAGCAGTCCGGGCATTTCGGCCAGAGGGATCATGTTGGGGCCGTCGCTCAGTGCGCGATCCGGCTCGGGATGCGTCTCGATGAAGACGCCGTCGGCGCCGGCGGCCACCGCAGCCCGTGCCAGAACCGGTGCGAACTCTCGTTGGCCGCCGGAGGCGGTCCCCCCTGCGCCGGGCAGTTGCACCGAGTGCGTGGCGTCGAACACGACCGGAAATCCCAGGCGGCGTAGGATGGGGATGCTGCGCATGTCGGCCACCAGGTTCTGGTAACCGAAGCAACTGCCGCGTTCGGTCAGGAGCAATCGATCACCGCCGGCTTTGCGGGCCTTGGCCACCACATGTTCCATTTCCATGGGCGACAGGAACTGGCCCTTCTTAATGTTCAGGATCCGTCCGGAAGCCGCCGCGGTCTGGATCAAATCGGTTTGCCGACACAAAAACGCCGGAATTTGCAGGATATCCACCACCTGGGCTGCCGGTTTGACCTGGATTTCGGTGTGAATATCGGTCAGGACCGGGACGTCGAGCCGGGTCCGAACCCGATCGAGCACAGCCAGGCCGGCGGTCAGGCCGGGGCCGCGAAAGGAATCCGCACTGGTACGGTTGGCCTTGTCGAAGCTGGCCTTGAATACATAAGGGATTCCGAGCCGGCGACAGACTTTTTGAAGGTAGCCGGCCACTTCAAGACACAGTTCCTCGCTCTCGATGACACACGGCCCGGCGATCAGAAACAGCGACCGCCGCCCCGACAACGTTTTCCACAAGCGCGTTTGGTTCATGGTCACGGCCGGACTTTGTAACAGGCCTGACCGGGGCTGTAAATGCAGGTCGGCGGGCGCAAGCCCAGTGAAAGAACAGCCGATCCGCCGGCCGATGAAGCCCCCGGCGTGTTGTGGGGCTGGCGTGAGTGAGTGCGGATGTTGGGGTCGGAGCCCGCACCGTCAAGGCCAGCGGCCTGCCATGTCGCGGCAGCCCGGGGCGCCAGACCCTGCTCCGGATCAGAAGTTGTGACTTTCGCCCGGCAGGAGCAGGCAGAGGTTCTTGTGAGCCGCCTTGAACCGCCGGACGGCGTCGGCGGTGTCAATTCGGATGGGCGGGAATGTATTGTAATGGACGCCGAGGATTTCGTCGCAGCGCAGGAATTCGGCGGCCTTGATCGCGTCGTCCACGCCCATGGTGAAATTGTCGCCGATGGGCAACGCAGCGAACCGGAGGCGGGTGCTCTCCCCGATGAGCCGCATGTCATAGGTCAGGGCCGTGTCGCCCGCATAGTAGAAGGCCCCCTGAGATGTCTCGACGAGGAACCCGCCGGGATTCCCGCCATAACTGCCGTCGGGCAGGCTGCTGGAGTGAATGGCGGGCGTGTATTTGACGCGGCCGAAATCGAATCGGGCGGCGCCCCCGTGGTTCATGGGATGGGTCCGCTGCACGCCCTGCCGGCCCAGCCAGACGGTGATTTCGTAGTTGGAGATCACCGTGGCGCCGGTGCGCTGGGCCAGGGTCACCGCGTCCGCAATGTGGTCGAAGTGCCCGTGCGAGATGAGGATGTAATCGGCCTGGACCCGGTTGATGTCAATGCCCCTGGCCAGTTCATTGGGCGTGATGAAGGGGTCGAACAGGAGGGTTCGTCCGCCGGTTTCGACGGCGAAGCAGGAATGACCGTAGTAGGTGACTTTCATGGCTCCAGCCTTTGGGGTTGACTCTGCGGTCCCGGACCGGCGGACCGGCTTCTCCGCCCCGTTGCCGATCTCAGGCCGCGGCCTCCTCCTCGGCTCCCTCCAGGAATCCCTGGAGATGACGGAGCCGGGTCGGGTGCCGCAACTTGCGCAGGGCCTTGGCCTCGATTTGACGGATCCGCTCGCGCGTCACGTTGTACATCTTGCCGATTTCCTCCAGGGTGCGCTCGTAGCCGTCCACCAGACCGAACCGCATTTCCAAAATCTTGCGCTCCCGCTCGGTGAGGGTGGCCAGCACCTCGGCCAGTTTTTCGCGCAACAGGCTGTAGCTGGTCACCTCCAGCGGGTTTTCGGCGGTCTTGTCCTCGATGAAATCGCCGACGCTCACATCACCGTCGTCGCCCACGGGCGCGTGCAACGAGATGGGTTGCTGCGCCATTTTGAGCAGGCTGTTGACCCGGCTGACCGGCAGGTGCATCTCGTCCGCAATCTCCTCCGGCGAAGGTTCGCGTCCCAGTTCCTGGGTCAACTGCTTCTGCACCCGCCAGAGTTTGTTCATGGTCTCGATCATGTGCACCGGGATGCGGATGGTGCGGGCCTGATCGGCAATGCTGCGGGTGATGGCCTGCCGGATCCACCAGATGGCGTAGGTGGAAAACTTGTATCCGCGACGGTACTCGAACTTTTCGACGCCCTTCATCAGGCCGATGTTGCCCTCCTGGATCAGGTCCAGGAAGGACTGGCCGCGGTTGGTGTATTTTTTGGCCACGGAGACCACCAGGCGCAGGTTGGCCTCGGCCATGTGGGTTTTGGCCTGGTGCGCGCGGTCGGCCGCGGCCTTCAAGGCTTCAAAGGCCTTGTAGAACTCCTCCCGCGGCATGCGGACAAACAGTTCCAGGGCCGTGATCTTGTCTTTCTCGGCCTGGATGGCGGCGTCCCGTTCCGGCGTGGCGGGCTGGTTCTGCAGCTGTTCCAGCGCGCGCACGCTCTGCTGGAATTTCTCGTGGATGTTGCCCGCCACCACCACCATTTCCTCGAGCACCTTCTGCTTGTACGCGAATTTCGGGAAGTAGGACTGCAGTTTTTTGTCCAGTTTCTCGAAGGCGGCCCGGGCGGCGGCCTGTTCCTCGGGCGTGGTGGCCTTTTGCAGCAACGCGTACTGGGCGTCCACCTGCTGATCCAGGGCGCGGACCGTCTTGACCAGTTTGCGCAGCTCGCGCAGGTGACCCTCCCGGTTGGCCACCTTCTTATCCACCACCACGCGGTCAAAACGTTCCTTGGGCGGCTCGCTCAGGAGCTTCTCGGCAATGGCGATGTGTTCCTTGGCGGCGAACCCGAAGCTGTAGATGATGCGCTGCATCTCCAGCTCGGCCTCCTCGATGCGCTTGCAGATTTCAATCTCCTGCTCGCGGGTCAGGAGGGGCACTTTGCCCATCTGGTTCATGTACATCCGTACCGGATCGTCCAGCGCGTCGAGGCGATCGTCCTCGTCATCCTCCGTCTCCACCGCCCGTCCCAGATCGGTGTCGGTGTCCTCGACGATCTCCACGTTCATGCTGCGGAGTTTGGTGTAGAGCTCGTCGAGTTCCTCCGGGGTCATTCCGTCGGGCAACACCTCGTTGATGTCGTCATAGGTGATGCGCCCGTGCAGGCGGGCCAGTTGAAGGAGGATCTTGAGGGCCTCGTTCATGTCGGCGGCCTGCCGGCGGATCACCTCGCCCGTGGCCGGGGTTTCAGGGGTTGAGGCCGTGGCCGTGGTTGAAGCTGACCCGTTCTGCCTGGGGGCGGCTTCGTTCCGGGTTTTGCCGCCCTTTTTGTCCTGTCCAGAGGGCTGCGAAGTGGTCTCGGTCCTGGTCTCCCGGCGCTTCAAACTCCCCAGCACAAAACGCCGCCGCGCCCTGGGCGCCGGCGTTTCGGGCGTCGCCTTCGACGCGGTTTTCTTCTCCCCGGCCGCTTTACGACCGGTTTCAGCTTTGCCGGCCTTTTTCGATTTCTGCCTGGTTACAGCCTTCTTGCTCGCCACTTTTTTGGTCGCCATACCCCATCAGACGTTCCCGTGCCCGATCGGCTCCTGTGCCTGCGCCCAATCCGGGAGCATCATCGCCGCAGTGCCACCTCAGCACCTTGCGTGTGCTCTTGACCCGTGTTTTCGGGCCCTTTGTTCCGGCCGCCACGGTCCCGAGATGCAAAACTTCCAGCCCCTCCTGCACTGCACCGAGCCTGGTTCCAGGGCAGAATGCGCAAAACCCAAGGACCGCGCCGACAACTCATTCAGGGCGCTCCGTTCGCTCTCGTGGGCCGGGATTCGCCCGCCTTCGTTTCGCCCTGCGGGCAAGGCGCAATATAGCAGCCTCAAGCTCGACTTTGCAATCCGAAATTTCGGCTCATGCCCATGCGCAACCGCGCATGGCGATGTGGCAGCTTGAACCGGGGGCCCCATGCCGAGCCGCTCGGCCGTTGGTGGACATGGTTCAAGTTCGACAATCGCAACGGATTGTCATGCGAACGGCCCGGTCCGGGTCGTGAAAAGTAAACCTGCCCGAATCAGGGACGCCGGAATTCGTAAACCTCCACGGTGTCCTCCCATTGCAGCAGCAGGTGCCGCCCCTGGAACAGCAGCCGCCGCGGCCATCGTTCCTCGTACCGGTGCCACAGGGGCCGGCCGTTGGCGGGGTCCAAGCGGTATAGATGCAACAGGTTCTGCTCCCCGGACATCCCCCTGGCCAGCCACCAGGCATAAAGAAGCGAGTCGGAAAGGTAACATTCATTAGCCAGGCCGACCTGCCGCCACACTTCGCGGCCGGAGGCCGCATCCACTCTGAGAATCAGGGGCCGGGCCCGCTCCCAAAGCCGCGCCTCCAGCGGGTGCTTCAGATCCTCCACGGTGGCCGTGGTCGTGGCCACGTACAGTGTCGATCCGGCCGGGTTGGCGACCACCCGGCGGGTTCCCACGCTCGGCAGGCGCCAAACCACCTGTCCGGTGGCCAATTCAAAGCAGGTAATCATGCCGCGGTCGAACACCACAAGTCGGTCCCCCAGTTCCAAGCAGGGCCGGTTCGCCCGGCCGGGGCTTGCCCCTTCCAGCAATTCCTCCGGTGCCGGGTACGCCAGCGAGGCGGTCCAGCGAACCCGGTTCTGCCGGTCCAGGACCGTCAGTTGGGTGCCTGCCCAGACCACGTCCACCGTGCGCAAGGGAATGAACCAGGGCCGGCCCACGACCTCACCCGACCAAACTTCGGCCGTGGGCTGACCCCGACGCCAGAGCCGGACGCCGTACCGGCTCTGATCTTCCCGAACGACGCCTCCCGACCGAATTCGTTCAATCTCGTTGAGGGCCTGTCGAACCGACTCCCAGCTGCGACCGGCCGTCATCTGCTCATCCTCAAGCGGCGAGCGACCCTGACGCGGGCGCAACCCTTCGCGCTCGACAATCCGCCGTTCAATCATCCACCACTGAAACTCCGCCACCCCGGTTCCGGCCGGCAGAAAAAGCCTCTGCGGCGGCGGCAACGGTGCAGTCCGGGTTTCCTCCTCCTCGATCCACCGGCCGGCGTCTGCTGCCGTGGGTACCCGCCCCGGAGAAGATGTGGTGCCCCCGGGTGTAACGCCCGGCCGAGCGACCGGCACCGGCCGTGGCGGGACGCTTTCCCGCCAGCTTGAACCCGATTCCAAGTCCACCCGGGTCACCACGGCCGTGCCGGCTGGTCCTTCGCTGACCGCCACCAGGGCCTGACCGTCCCAATCCACCTGGTTCACGGGGTTGGGCAGATTCAATGACCAACGAATCTCGCCGCTGGCAGGGTCACGAGCTTCCAGTCGGTCCCCGATCAGCCAGACCAACCAGGGCCGGACCGATACCAACCGGGGCAGGTCGTTTTCCGGCCGGGTCTCGAGGGGGACGCGCCAGACGACCCGTCCCTCGGGCAACTGCCGTAACGTGAGCTCGCGTGGGGTCCAGCCCAGAAGGTGAGCGGGCTCGGCAAGTTCCCAACCCGTGGCCGCGTCCTTGGGAAGCGGCGATGACCAGATCAGGCGGGGTTTGGACCCCAGCCATTTCCACCAGCCGGTGTAAGCCAGGCCGGTCACCAACGCAGCCGCGGTCATCCAACCAATCCAGCGGGCCAATCGCCGTCGGCGCGCCTGCCGCAGCCGCAGTTGCCCCTCGTACACCGGCAGATCCAGGCCGTCCCGTTCGGCTCGTCCACGACACAGGACCGAGCAGGTGTAACCGTGCAACTCCATGCAACGCCGGCAGATCGGCCTGCCGCAAACCCGGCATCGTTCCACCGCCACCTCGTCGGGATGTTGAGGACAACGCTCGCCGGCAACATCCCCGGTCAGCCGTGCCGAACCCTGGCCGGGCTGCGCGGATTCCTCGCGCCGGTGCACTCGGAGTCGCACATCCGACCCGCCGGCGGTCGCGTTTGCCGTGGCCCCGGCGGCTGCTTCGGTCTCTGCCAGGACCTGGTTGGCCCGCTCGGTCGCGTCAGCACCGCACACGGGACAGAACACCGCCACCGGCATCCGCCCCTCCACCGGCTCGACGTCGAACGCGAATCGCGCGCCGCACTGACATTCCACCTTGATGGTCCGGGTCATTGATTCACGGTCCGGGGTTCAGCAATGCCACACCGGTTTCGACCGGCAGATCAAAGGCCGCCCGGGGCGGGGTAAACCGGACCGAGCCATCCACCCTCAGGACGTTGCCACCGGTGCTTCCGTGGTTGTTGCCCGGCGGGCGGCCGTCCATGGAGAAGATGGGTTCGCCCACCCGCTTCGGTCGGTCGTTGATCTGCGCATCGGTCAGAAGCGGGGTGGCGGCGTGTACGTTGGTCCGCAAGCCCTGGTAATAGGCATAGTCCACCCTACCACCGGCAAACCCGGGAACGGCGGGCGGCGGTTTCCGGCCCGTCCCCGGACATACAAACCAGCGCGTTTCGCTGATGTATCTGGGCACCAGGAGGCTCAGCGGTGCCTCGCTGGTGTGCGCAGGAGCGATCTCGGGAAACCTGCCTGCAGCATCGGCGGCGTAGAGCGCCAACGCCACATGCAGCTGCATCAGTTGCACGGCACAGTCCGCCCGTGCCCTGACGGCCCGACTGTGCGTCATCGGACCCCACATCAGGAACACCAAGGCCCCCAGCACAAAAACCACCAACACCAGTTCCACAAGGTTAAAACCGCCGCGAACCACCGGACCCTGAGCGGCTCTGATTACCCGACGACCGGGGTTCGTCCCCATTGCACGACTCCCGGGGCGGCCGTTTCCCGTCGTGTGCGCCCTCGTGTGCCGCAATGCCGCGGGCAACGCACTTTTGCTCTGGTTATCCGGATTCATCCGCTCCTCTTACGAACAGGGCGACCGCCGGCCGTGCTGGAATCGGCAACCGGCTCCGGGGATTCCGTTCCTGGTGACGTCCCGGCGAGAGAATCGGCCACTGTACGGCCCAAAAGTTCGTCCTCCGCCCATTGCAATGCAAACCGCAGAAGCTCGGCCGACGATCGAATCCCCAACTTGTGCATCAGGTTAACCTTATGCGTCTCGACGGTCTTGGGGCTGAGATGCAGGGCAGTGGCGATTTCGCGGACCGTTCGCGCCCGGCCCAACAGCCGGAGCACCTCCAGCTCCCGGTCGGTCAGGGTTTGAAGGCTGCCCATCACACGCGGGTTGCCACCCACCAATTCCTCCACCAGGTGCAGCGCCAGGTCCGTTTCCACGGCAATGCGACCCGACATCACCTGCCGGGCCGCGGCCGCCAGGGCGCTGCCGTCGGCCCGTTTATGCAGAAACCCCCGGGCCCCTGCGCGCAAGGCGCGTGCCGCGTAGAGCCGTTCATCGCAGGCCGTGAAGACCAGGACACGCACGTCGGCAAATTGCGCCCGCACGTCCCGGATCAATTCCAAACCGCTGCGCCCCGGTAGGGCCAGCTCCGTCACCACCAGCGCCGGTTTGTGGACCGAAACCAGCTCCAGGGCCCGCGCTGCCGCCGCGGCCTCGCCCACCACCACAAATCGCCCGTCCCCTTCCAGGCAGTGCCGGATGGCCTCCCGCATCAGCGGCGCCTCGTCCACCACCACTGTGCGCCAGGGCACCGACGCAACCGAGGATTCCGCGGCTTTCATCCCATCCCCGCTTACTCCCGCCAGGATCGACTGTCAAACCAACCCGATCCCGCTCGAACCGTGGCGGGGTGACCCGGCCCGCCTCGATCCGGACGATGGATTCGCCAACAATCGGGCCCTGTGCGTGACAAGCCGCCCCCAGGCGGTCTATGGTGGGAGCCCGTGCAACGGTCCCTGCACCAACCGGGACCACAACCATTCACGGACACATGCGATCGGACATCATCAAACGCGGATTGGAACGGGCGCCGCACCGGGCACTGCTGCGCGCCACGGGGGTCATTGAGTCGGAAGCGGATTTCGACAAGCCGTTCATCGCCATCTGCAATTCCTACACCGATTGCATCCCCGGCCATGCCCATCTCAACGAGGTCGGACAACTCATGAAACGGCTCGTCCGGGCGGCCGGCGGCGTGCCGTTTCTGTTCAATACCATTGGCGTGGATGACGGCATCGCCATGGGGCATGCGGGCATGAAGTACTCATTGCCCTCGCGGGAACTGATTGCCGACTGTGTGGAGTCCATGGTCCGCGCCCACTGTTTTGACGGCATGATCTGCATCCCGAATTGCGACAAGATCGTGCCGGGCATGTTGATGGCCGCCATGCGCCTGAACATCCCCACCCTCTTTGTCAGCGGCGGGCCCATGGCCGCGGGCATCGCCCGGACCGTGGAGGAAAGTGAGCTGCCGGTCCACCTCCGACCCGCCGCCGCCAAGGCGGACCTGATCTCCGTTTTCAAAGGCGTCGGCGCCGTACAAACCGGCCAGCTCAGCGAGGAACAACTCCGGCAGCTCGAGCAGGCCGCCTGCCCCACCTGCGGCTCCTGTTCCGGCATGTTTACGGCCAATTCGATGAACTGCCTCTGCGAGGCACTCGGACTGGCCCTGCCCGGCAACGGCACCATCCTGGCCGTATCCAAGGAACGCGAGGCCCTGTACGAATGGGCGGCCCGCCAGATTCTCAAACTCATCGAATGGGACCTGAAACCCCGTGACATCGCCACGTTGGAGGCTTTCGACAACGCCATCACGCTGGACGTGGCGATGGGCGGCTCCACCAACACCATCCTCCACACCCTGGCCATCGCGCGCGAGGCGGGCATCCCGTATGACATCGGTCGGATTGACCAAATCTCCCGACGCGTGCCGTGTCTCTGCAAGGTCTCACCCTCGTCGGACTACCACATCCAGGATGTCCACCGTGCCGGCGGTATCCACACGATCCTGGGCGAGCTCAAACGCGCGGGGCTCCTCCACCTCGAGTGCAAGACGGTGACCGGCAAAACGCTGGGCGAAAACATTGACGAATGGGACGTGCGTTCGCCCCGTTGCACCCCCTGGGCCAGGGTCGCCCGGGTTTCGGGGGCCTCGGCGCTGGTGGTGGACCCGGACGATCCGCTCGGCCCCGCCGCACGCACCGCTGCGGGCCATCTGGTACCCAAACCCCTGCTGTTTTTCCCGGCAGAGCCGCTGGCCATCACCCTGTGGCGGTTTGCCGCCGCATGGAACAGCGGGAATTCGGAGGTCCTGACCCTGTTGCTGTCGCCCCGGGCCGGCCTGCACATGCCGGATGGTTCCACCCTCCGCGGTCGCGACGCGGTCGCCGCCGCCCTGGAACAGCGCCTCAAAGAGGCCCGCGGATGGGTCCGGGCCGAGCTGGCCCGGCTGCGTAACGACCCGGTCCTGCTCTTCTGGCAATACCACAAGGACGGGTCGCGCTCCCGCCACGCCCTGCTGCGGGTCCGGCGATTCCGTGACTGGACCCTGCATCAGGCCGAGTTCGACATGAACCCGGCCCGGCTCCGCAAGGCCCAGCCGGCGGGATTGATCCCGCACGACCCGGTCTTTCTCTTCGATCCGGCTGATTGCATTCGATCGCCCGCCAACGCCTATTCCCCGGACGGCGGCCTGGCGATCCTTTACGGTCAACTGGCACCCGAGGGTGCCGTGGTAAAAACCGCGGGCATCAGCCAGGCTTTCAAAGACCATTGCGGACCCGATTTCGTTTTCGAAGGCCCTTGCGTCATTTTCGAAAGCCAGGAAGAAGCCTGCGAAGGCATCCTTTCCGGCAGGGTCAAACCGGGCGACGTGGTCATCATCCGGAACGAAGGCCCACGGGGCGGCCCCGGCATGCAGGAGATGCTGGCCCCCACCAGTTACATCATGGGCATGGGCTTGGGCGACCACGTGGTGCTCATCACGGACGGACGCTTCAGCGGCGGCACTTCCGGTGCCTGCATCGGACATGTCTCCCCGGAAGCCGCCGAGGGCGGGCCCATTGGTCTGCTGCGTCCCGGCGACCGCGTCCGGATCGACTTCCCCAATCGCCGAATGGACATCCTCGTGCCGGAGTCCGAGCTCGAGGAACGACGCCGTTCGTGGAAACCGTTGCAGCGGGAACTCACCGGCTGGCTGGCCCGGTACCAGAAACTTGTCACCAATGCCAGTCAGGGCGCCGTGCTGCGCGCGTGAGGCAGGAAATTTTGGACGGGCGCGCGGCAGCGCCCGGCGCAGCACCCAACGTATTCCCGTGGGAATCGCAGCCGGGGTTTTCATCAGGAACGACCCCGGCGAACCTCGCTGTCCACAGGCGGGGTCTGCGAGCCACCTTCAGAAAGGCCCACTCGGGGAGTGGGGTGACGGGTGAGGCCCCCGACGGAGCCTTGCAAGGACCTCACCGAGCCGACCGTCTACAGGCCCGACCCGCGGCCAAGACCGAAACCGCTCAAGCAGACCGGGTCAGCAGCTCGCTCACCATGGCCCGTTCTTCCTTCAGCTCTTCGACGCTGGCCTGGATTCTGGCCCGGCTAAAATCGTTCAGTGGCAGTCCGGGCACAATGTGCCAGGAACGTCCGTCCGAACGGATGGGGAACGAGCAGATCAATCCGGGCTCGATCCCGTAACTGCCGTCGCTGCAAACGGCCACGCTGTGCCAGTCGTCTCCGGGTGTGGGCTGGATGAGGGACCGGACCGTGTCGATCACGGCGTTGGCGGCACTGGCGGCGCTGGAGGCGCCCCGGGCCTTGATCACCGCCGCCCCGCGCTGCTGGACGGTCGTCAGAAAGTCCTTTTCCAGCCACTCGCGATGGCTGATCACCTCCGGGACCGGCCGACCATGAATCCGGGCGTTGAAAAAGTCGGGGAACATGGTCGGGCTGTGGTTGCCCCACACCGCCATGTGGGTGACGGCGCTGACATGTTCGCCGGCTTTCCGGGCCAGCTGCGCCTTGGCACGGTTTTCGTCCAGGCGCGTCATGGCGAAAAAGCGGTCGCGCGGCACCCCTGCGGCGTGATGCATGCAGATGAGGCAGTTGGTATTGCAGGGGTTGCCGACCACTAGGACCCGCACATCCGAAGCCGCCCGGCGCGCGATGGCCTGACCCTGGCCCACGAAGATCTTGCCGTTGATCCCCAACAGGTCCTTGCGTTCCATGCCGGCCTTGCGCGGCACGCTGCCCACCAGCAGAGCCCAGTTCACGTCCTTGAATCCCTCGTCCAGGTCGGCCGTGGGCACCACCCCGTGCAGGAGCGGAAACGCACAATCCTCAAGCTCCATCACCACGCCCTGCAACGCCGGCAGGGCCGGTTCAATCTCGATCAGGTGCAGAATCACCGGCTGGTCAGGGCCAAACATCTCCCCGGCTGCAATTCGAAACACCAGGGAATACCCAATCTGACCGGCCGCACCAGTAACCGCTACGCGCAAGGGTGATTTCTTCATAAAGCCCATCGTTCGATCTTCTACGGGCCGCAGTATAGGGTCCACCCCCCGCACAGCAAGCAGTTCCCATCCGCGCTCCAAGCCCGCATCCCGGGCGCGGTGCATCAGCCGTTCCACCCCGGGGCGCTCCCCGTTCCACGGTGCAAGGCAACGCTTGGGCGCCAAGTGCGGGCCCCGGCGCCAACCGGGTGCCAGTTGGGACTTGCGACGACAGGGTTCCCTGCGTATTGTGCATTGCATTCAGGGCGCACCCGTAGCTCAATTGGATAGAGCATCTGACTACGGATCAGAAGGTTCCAGGTTCGACTCCTGGCGGGTGCGCCATCCTGCTTTTCGCACCCCACAACCCGGGGGACGGGGTCGAGCCTGCCCTCCACGAAGCCGAGCACGCCACCCTCAGACGCGCTCGCAGGGTTGCGGCCGGTGCGTGGAGGTTTTGTCTCTTGCGAGACAGGCCGCCGGCGACGGGGTGATCGGGCCGGTGCCGGCAAACAAAAAGCATTTGGCAACACCCCGGGTTCGTGGCAGTTTGTTGTGAGTCTTGAAGAAAAAGTTCCAAGGATGGTGAATCGTTCGATGCACAGTCATCCCGCTACCGCGCATCACCGTTACAGCGCCCACCGGAATCTGCGTCCGGTCAACTTTATCTGCCAGGCCCCACAGGCCCGGTCCGTCAGCCTGGTGGGTGATTTCAACAACTGGGATCCCACGGCGCACCCCATGCAGCGCATGCCGGACGGTGCGTGGCTGCTGAAGGTGGAGCTCCGTCATGGGCATCATCGCTATGCGTTTCTCGTGGACGGCGTCCTGACGCTCGATCCGCGCGCCCAGGGGATCACCCGCAACGACCAGGGTGAGCGCGTTTCTTTGATTGCGGTCAGTTGAACGAAGACCCTCGTGCGGGTCGCAGCGGAATCCGCACCGTCCCGAGGGAACATTCCCGTGGGTCAACAGACGGCGCCCGGTCGGTGGATGCGCCGGTTCTCACAGCACCCCTGTGAATGCCCGGAGGGCCCGCCCCTGCAGGTTCACCATCCGCCGTCTCCGTTGCGGTGGCGTGGTTGTCTTCGGAGGCCGGGATCAGGTTGTCCCTTCCTTCCCGGTAAAGTCCCAATCCGGCGCCGGTGCTCACCCATCCACAGGACCGTTGGGGGAACTGGAGGAGCCCGGTACGGGGGCGTTCGGGCTCTTGCCCTGGCTGCAAGGTTTGGCTAGTGTGCGCCGGTTTTCCGACCCCGACACAAGGGCTCGGAGCCGTTCTCAAATTATGGCAGCGTCATTCATTCAGGAGCGATTCGCCCAGCGCATTGGCGGGCGGAACTACGGTCAGTCCACGACGATTTACAAGTTCGAGAAGATCAAACGAGCCAAGCGGGCCGCCGTGGCGGCCCAGCCCGGGCGCAAACTGATTGACCTGGGCGTGGGCGAGCCGGATGAGATGGCGTTCCCGGAGGTGGTGGCGAAGCTGTGCGAGGAGGCGGCCAAACCGGAAAACCGCGGTTACGCCGACAACGGCGACGATGTGTTGAAACAGGCCGCCGCCCGCTACATGGAACGCGTGTTCGGCGTGTCGGGCATCGACCCGGCGCGCGAGGTCATTCACTCCATCGGCAGCAAGGCGGCGTTGTCCATCCTGCCGGCGGTGTTCGTGGATCCGGGCGACGTGGTGCTGATGACCGCGCCCGGTTATCCGGTTTTTGGCACCCACGCCCGCTATTACGGCGGCGAGGTGTACAATCTGCTGCTCCGTCCGGAAAACGGGTTTCTGCCCGACCTGGACTCGGTTCCCAAGGACATCCTGGCCCGGGCCAAGGTGCTGGTCCTCAACTACCCCAACAACCCCACCGGCGCCAGCGCAACCCCCGAGTTCTACCGCTACGTGGTGGAGTTCGCCATGAAACACCGCCTGGTGGTGATCTCGGACGCCGCGTACGCCGCACTGGTGTATGAGGGCCGCCCGCTGAGTTTCCTGGCCACGCCCGGGGCCAGGGAAATCGGGCTGGAACTGCACTCGGTCAGCAAGGCCTTCAATATGACCGGGTGGCGTTGCGGATTCGTGGTGGGGAACGAACTGCTGGTGCGAGCGTATGGAGACGTCAAGGACAACACCGATTCGGGACAGTTCCTCGCCATCCAACACGCTGCCGCCTACTGCCTGGATCACCCGGAACTGACCGAGCGCATCGCGGCCAAGTATTCGCGTCGCATGGACCTGCTGGTGAAGGTGCTGCGCGAGGCCGGGTTCGATGCCCGCAAGCCGGCCGGCTCGTTTTTCTTGTACGTGCCGGCGCCCAGGGCCGCCGTCACGCGGTCGGCCAAACACATCCGTTTCGCCAACGCCGAGGAGGCAGCGCACTGGCTGATCATGGACAAGCTGATCTCCACCGTCCCGTGGGATGATGCAGGCCCTTATCTTCGGTTCAGCGTTACGTTCGAGGCACCCACGCCCGAGGACGAGGTGGCGCTGATGCAAGAACTGGCCGATCGCCTGGGCGAGGTGCGTTTCGAATTCTGATCCACCTCCGGCGGCGCCACCTCCGCCCGCTTGCGGGCCGGAGCAGCCCGGCCGGTGCCCGGCCGACCCGAACCTGCTGCAGGAATCCCATCGTGAATGTCTGGAGTGCAGTCGGAGCCGTCCTGTTGGGCCTGCGCGTGGCGGGCGAACTGTGGCTGGAAGCCCTCAACCGGCGCCACTTCAAACGCCTCGCCGCGGGAGAAAAGGCCCCCTCGGCGAACTCCACGCGGGTCGTGCCCGGCTCGCGTGCCCTCGACTATGCGCTGGCCCGCTGCCGATTTCGCCAGGCAACGGTGGCTTACGAAACGCTCCTGCTGGTCGGCCTGCTCTGGAGCGGCGTCCTGCCCCGGGCCTGGTCAGTGTGGCAACAGATCTTCGGAACAGGACCTCTCGCGGATTCGCTCTTCCCATGGTGCGTGTTTGCTCTTGTGTCCGTGGCCTGGTGGCCCTGGCTGTGGTACGAACGGTTTGATTTGGAAGAACGATTCGGTTTCAACACCACCCGGCCGGCCACCTGGTGGAGTGACAGGTTCAAGGGACTGGTCCTGGCCGCGGGGCTGGGCATTCCCGTCATCGCAGCGATCATCCATCTGATCCGACAGGCCGGACCATGGTGGTGGGTTTGGGGCTGGACGGGGGCCGTGGCCTTCGCGCTGATCCTCGGGTGGCTGGCGCCAACCTGGATCCTCCCCTGGTTTCACCGGTTCGATCCCCTGCCCGAAGGCGCCTTGCGCGAGCGGCTTCAACAGCTCGCAGCGCGCATGGATTTCCCCCTTCGCGACATCCAGGTGATGGACGGCAGTCGGCGCACCCGCCATTCCAACGCCTTTTTCACCGGCTGGGGCCGCGCCCGACGCGTCGTGCTCTACGACACGCTGCTCAACCAACTGGGACCGGACGAACTGGAGGCCGTCGTGGCGCACGAGATGGGGCACGCCCGACTGGGCCATCTCTGGCAGTTGTGGACACTCACCGCCATTGGCTGGGGACTGGGCTTTGCTGTGGCGGGTTGGATTGTTCAACAGCCAGACTTCTACAGAACCTTTGGTTTCAGCGAGCCCCATCCGGCGGTCGCCGTGTTGTTGTTGGGTCTGTGGGCAGGGCCGGCAGGTTGGTGGCTCCTCCCATGGATCCACGCATGGGCCAGGCGATGTGAATTTCAAGCAGACGCGTTCGCAGTACGAGCCCTGGGATCGGTCGAGCCACTCCAGCGCGCCCTGGAACGATTGCATCGGGATAACCTGGCGGACGTTCCGTCCCATCCCTGGTACCGCTTCTGGCACGAGTCGCACCCTACCCTTCCGGAACGAATCACCGCGTTGACTGCGAACGCACGCGCCGGCGCGAAACGTTGAGTGCCCCACACCTCAACGCTCGAACGAGCATGGCGGCACAACCCGGTGGAAGCGGAACGACCCCGCCAATCAACCTCCATCACCCGGCCCGCGTGGAGTAGCAGCACAGGCAAACTCACGGGATCTGCAGTCCGGCCCCACAGCCGGGGCAGAGTCCGCCGGGTTTCAACGATCGTCCCACGTCGCGGTCCGGTTGGCTCCAAACCACTCCTCCCGCAGAGGGGCATGATGCCCCACAGATACCCTTGGAAAGTCGGTGACCTCTCTGACAAATTGATTTCCGTTGTGAGCACGGAGACGTCATTGCACGACACGCGTCGCGGTCTGTGGATCGCGCTGGCAATCGTCGGCTTTTTGGGGCTGATGGCTGCCGGCCTGTGGTGGGGTCGGCCGGCCTACCGCCATTTCAAGGAACAGCGTTACCTGCGAATGGCGGATGAATTCCTGCGTGCGGGCGATGTCCGCCGAGGGCTGTTGAGCCTGCGCCAGGCCCAGGCGGCCAACCCGCGAAACGTTCAAACCGCCACCCGTCTGGCCGAGCTCCTGACGGAATCCCGTTCGCCCCTGGCCCTGGGATGGTGGCGGAGGGTGGTGGAACTGGAACCCACCGCGGAAAACCGCATGCGTCTGATCGCCGCCGCGTTGCAACTGGAGAACCCGCCCTACCCCGTCGCAAACCAAACCCTCCAGGAGATGATACGGCTGGGTGAGACCAACTCGGCGCAGTATCATGTCCTGGCTTCCCAATGGGCGCTCCAAACACGCCGCATTCCCGAAGCCGTGGCGCATCTGGAGGCTGCCGTGCGGCTCGACCCCACCAACCTGTTGCACCAACTGAACCTGGCCACCCTGCAGGTTCAGGCGGCCGACCCCGCCCTGTCCGAGCCGGCCTATAACAAACTGGTGCAGATCAGTGAGACGTCCAACGACCCGAACCTCCAGGTACTGGCCCTTCGATCGCTGGTCACGGTAAACCTGGCGCGGGGACGACCCGTCGAGGCCCTCCGGTTTTCTGCCCGGCTGCTCAATTCCCCCGCGGCCGGGTTCAACGACAAGGTTCAACATCTGACGGTGCTCGTGAGTGCCGGAGACCCGGCCACCAATACCTGGCTCCACCAGCTCCAGCAGGAAGCAGGCACCAACGCGGCCCGGATCACTGTCCTGGCCAGCTGGCTCAACGACCGTCAACGCGCCCGGGAAGCATTGGCATGGCTGGAAACGCTGCCGCCGAGCCTGCGCACCAATCCACCCGTCACACTCGCCGTGGCCGACGCCCTGGTCGCCCTGCAGGATTGGGACGGTTTGGAAGCGTGGTTGAGCCCGCAAAACTGGGAGGCTCAGGAACCCGTGCGCCTCACCCTCCTCACCCGCGCAGCCCGGGAACGCGGCCAACGCAGCCTGGCAGAAGGTTACTGGCGGCGCGTCCTGGATTGGCCCGGAGGCAGGGGCGAAGCCCTCGCCGCCGTGGCGCAGATCCTGGAAAAGTGGGGATGGCACTCCGAGGTGGAGGAGGTCCTCTGGGCACTTGTCAAACGGGCGCCGTGGCACGACTGGGCCTGGGAAATCCTGGTCAAAAACCGCTACGCCGCCGGCGACGCAGCGGGACTGTTCCAGGTCTATTCGGCCATGTACGAAGCCAAACCCAACGCCCTCGAGGTGAAAAACAATCTCGCCGCTCTGGGCCTGCTTCTGCAGCGCGACCTGGACCGCTGCCGGCGTCTGGCCCGAGAGGTTTACCTGGCCGACACCAACAACCCGGTCTGGGTCTCCACCTTCGCGTTCTCCCTCCACCAACAAGGCGACACAGCCACCGCCCTGAAGTTATTGGAACGACTCCCCGAAGAAGCACGGCGCCGGCCCGAAGTGGCCGTGTACATGGCCATCATCCTCGGAAGCCAGGGTCGCCGCGACGAAGCCCGCACCTACGCCGCACTGGTGGAAAACCAACCGCTCCTGCCCGAGGAAAAGCGTCTCCTGCAAACCGCGCTCGGGGAAACCAATCAGCAGGGCTGACCACAGCCCGCTGTCGTAAGCGCATCTGCCCCTCCGTGGAAACACGTCATCCCCCGCACACGCGCGAGGACTGATTCCCCCGCATCAGCCCGTGGCGAACCCTTCTAAGTGCCCGCACCCTCATGCGGCGTTGGCCCTCCACCGTCCCCGCAGGCGCCCCACCGCCCACAACCCGGCTCCTGCAACGCAAATCCAACCCCAAACATCGCCATACCGCGCGTAAACCGTGCCCGGGTTCAACAGGTCCCGTTCCGGCAGCGGCACTGTCCATATCGCCCAGCCCGGCCCGTACACGGTCCCGCGCTCGTCCCGCAGCACGGCGCGGATGCGACCCAACGGATCCACCCACGCGCTCAGTCCGTTGTTTGTGCACCGCACCAGGGGGCGGCCGGTCTCCACCGCACGAAAAACGGCATTGGCCGCGTGCTGCCATTGCGCGGCACTCTGGCCGAACCAGCCGTCGTTCGTCAGGTTTACAAACAGGTCCGGCGCACCCGCCAGAAACCGCCGTGCCAGATGCGGAAACACGTCCTCAAAACAAATCAGGGGTGCCGCCCGGACATCCCCGGCCCCCGCCGAAGCCCGTTCGGACTGCGCCATGGCCAGCTCAAACACAATCGGCTCACGCCCCGGGGTGTATTGCCCGGTGATGGGGGTAAACCACCGCAGAAACGGCAGCACATCCACCCACGGGATGTACTCGCCAAACATCACCAACTGCATCTTGCGATAGACCGATTGCAACCGGCCGTCCGGCCCCACCAGGAACGCCGCGTTGAAGTAGTCGGCGTCCCCACCTCCCGATCCATCGTCCCGCGGCTCGGCGTCGTCGCTTCCGGTGATCATCCAAACCCCGTGCTGCCGCGCCAGTTCGCATACCGTCGCATGAGCCACAGGATCGTACCGGAGCCACATCGGCACGGCGGCCTCGGGCCATACCAAGAGGTCCGTCGGCTCCTCCAAAGCGCGCCGGGTCAGATCCAACAAGGCACGAAACCGGGCCTCATTTTCGCGCGCGTCCCAAATCCAGGTCTGCGGAATGGAGGGTTGCACCACCGTCACCCGCAACAGCCGCGTCCCATCCGAATACTCCCGCACCCGTTGCCAGCCCCAACCAAACACCACCAAAACGGCCAAACCCGGCAGCGCCAGTTCCCGCATCCAGCCATGGCGTCGAAACGGTTCTTCCCACACGGCCCGCGCCGCCGCCCACAAACCCACCGCAGTCCAGACCATGAGAAATGACAGCCCGTAAATGCCCGTGACCGACACCAGTTGAATGAGGGGAATCATCTCGAACTGCGAGGCCCCGAGCAGGTTCCATGGAAACCCGCCCAACAACCGCGCCTGCAACATCTCCAGCGCCACCCAGACCGCCCCGGCTCCAAGACCCGCCAGCGTCCGCCCCCGCCATGTCCGGGCTCGCGTCAAAACCCCGCCCACGCACGCCAACCACGCCGCCGGATACAATGCCAGGTAGGCCACCAGGGCCGCCCATCCCAACACCGGATAGCCGCGCACCGGAATCTCCCACAACCACGCCAGCGCCAGCCCGTGCTGAACCCAACCCGCCAAATAACCCAACCGCCACCGTTGTCCCAATGTACAGCCCTGCCCGGCCAACAGCATCAGGGCCGGCCCCACCCATGCCAGGCCGGCCCAGCCCGTTGGGGGAAATGCCAGGGCAAGGCACAACCCTGCCGCCATCGCCACACCGTGGCGAGTCAACCCCGGGACGGCATCCTTCGTCATGACCCCATGCACCGCGCCCAACTTGAAGACCCTCCCGCCCGCCGCACAAGCCCAACCCGGCAAACCCGCTCCCCTTGTCCCCGGCTGGACGGCACGCCCGTTCACGGGCTAACCTCGGGGCCATGCGGTTCCACCTCCAGCCTTTTGCAGCCCGACATCGTCCCACTGCAACCCTGTACACCGGCCTTGCTCTCGCTCTGCTTTTCCCGTTCGCCACCCGACTTGCGGCCCTGACACCCGTCGAACTCCGTTGCGAAGACCAGATCAATCCCCTGGCCGTGGATGAACCACGGCCGCGACTGAGCTGGGAACTCGCCGATACCCGGCGCGGCGCCCGCGAGAGCGCATGGCAAATCCAGGTCGCCTCTTCGCCCGCCCTGCTCCGCCGCGGCACGCCGGACCTCTGGGATTCCGGCCGGGTGGAATCGACCGAGCAGAACCAGATCCCGTACGCCGGCCGACCTCTCACCTCCCACGCCGATTGTTACTGGCGCGTGCGTGTCTGGGACGAAAGCGGTCGGGTCTCCCCATGGAGCCAGCCGGCCCGTTGGACCATGGGCCTCCTGAATCCGGTCGACCTTCGGGCAAAGTGGATCGGCGCACCACCCACCAAAACCCACCCTCTGGACGGTTGCCGGTGGATCTGGCACCCCGAGGGCGATCCGCTCCGACACGCCCCCGCCGGCTCGGCCACTTTCCGCAAGACCTTGATCCTCCCCCCGGACGCTCGTCCCGTCCAGGCAACTTTCCTGCTGGCGGTGAACGGGCCCGCCACCATCCACGTCAACGGCCGACGGCTCACACACCTCAGCCGCAGCGACATCGTCCATTTCGTGGATCTGCTGGACCGCCTGCAACCCGGCACCAACCTCATCTCGGTAACCGTGGAAAACCGCGAGCCGGGCCCGGCGGGTTGGACGGGACGCATCCTGCTGACCCTGGACCAGGGCACCCGGCTGGAGATCCCCGTCAACCGGTCTTGGGAATGCCAGGCCGCCGGCGCCGGAGCGTCCCCGGCAAACCCGGATCACGCCCCGCCCTGGGTTGAGGCCCTCGAACTTGGGCCCTTCGGAATGGAGCCCTGGGGCCGCAGCGTCCAGGCCCAGCAACCACTGCCCCTGTTTCGACGGGAGTTCACCGTGCGCAAGCCGGTCCAACGCGCCCTGATCCACGTGTGCGGCCTTGGCCAACACCTGCTCTACCTCGACGGGCGCCCCGTCGGAGATCATTTCCTCGACCCGCCATGGACCGACTACAACAAAACCCTCCACTACGTGACCCATGACGTCACCGCGTTGTTGCGACCGGGCCGTCATGCCCTGGGCGTCATGCTCGGCAAGGGTTTCTACAACACGCTCGGGGACCGCCGAGTCCACGGCGTGAACACCCGCCACCCGCTCCGACTCTGGTTGCAGGCCCATCTCTGGTACCAGGACGGCAGCGAGGAAATCCTGACCACTGATGACCAGTGGAAAACCGCTCCGGGCCCCATCACCCACTGCGCCGTCCTCGGCGGGGAGGACTTCGACGCGCGACTCGAACCGGTGAACTGGGCCAAGCCCGGCTTTGACGACCGCGACTGGTCAGCTGCAGTCGTAATGCCTCCACCCGGCGGCCGCCTGCGCGCCGCTTTTGCACCGCCCCTCCGGGAACAGGAGACCTTCAGACCCGTGCGTGTGGATGAACCCGAGCCCGGCGTGTTTGTTTTCGATTTTGGCCAGAACGCCTCCGCCATCCCCCGCCTCCGCGTTCGCGGCGCGCCCGGCCAGACCCTCCGCCTCACGCCGGCCGAGCAGCGACACGGCGCCAGCCCCCGCCGCAACGACGGTCGCGGCCGGGTCAACCAGGCCGGCGTGGGCCGACCCAACTACTGGCAGTACACCCTCCGCGGCGACTGGTTCGAAACCTGGCAACCCCGGTTCACCTACTCCGGCTTCCAATATCTCGAAGTCGTCGGGGCCGTCCCCAAAGGTCATCCCAATCCGCGTGGACTGCCGGTGATCGAGGAACTCGTCTCCGTGCACATTCGCAACGACGCCTCCCGCATCGGAAGCTTCGAATGTTCGGATCCCTTGCTCAACCAGATCGACCGCATCATCGAGCGAGCCGTGCAGGCCAACCTGTCCCACGTGCTCACCGATTGTCCCCACCGCGAAAAACTCGGCTGGCTCGAGGTCCCCTATCTCATGGGCCCATCCATCGCCGGCCGGTACGACCTGCGAACCTTCTATCGCAAGATCGCCCGCGATTGTGCCGACGCGCAGCAGCCCGACGGACGCGTGCCCACCGTGGCCCCCTGGTACCCGCGTTTCAGCGGGCCCTTCGATTACACGCCGGAATGGGGCGCAGCCGCCGTGATCATCCCCTGGCAGCTCCATCAGTGGTACGGCGACCGGGCCATCCTCAGCGAACAGTTCGAAACCATGCGCCGTTTCACCGATTTTCTCGAGCACACCTCCACCAACCTCGTCCCCATGGCCGGCCTCGGCGACTGGTACGATTACGGCACGGAAACCCGGGGCCCGTCCCAGTTCACGCCCCCCGAGCTCACCGCCATGGCCACCTTCTACCGTTGCGCCCGAACCGTGGCTGACGCCGCCCGCGTGCTGGGCCAAACCCGCGCCGCGGAGCACTACAGCGCACTGTCCGAGCGCATCCGACACGCCTTCAACCAGCAATGGTTCAACGGCCGCGACGAATACCGCAGCTCCGGCAGTCCCCAATGCGCCCACGGCATGGCCCTGGCCCTTGGCCTGGTCCCCGAATCCCGAACCGCGGCCGTCCTGGGCCGTCTTCTCGATGACCTGCGGGCCCGCAACCACCAGCAAACCGCCGGCGACGTCGGCTTTTCCTACCTCCTCCAGGCCCTCGCCGACCACAACTGTCACGACACCATCCTTGCCATCGTCAGCCGTACCAATCTCGGCAGCTACGGCTTCATCGTCCGCAACGGCTGGACCACGTTGCCCGAGGCGTGGGACGCCGACACCGGCGCCTCCATGAACCACTGCATGCTCGGCCACATCCAGCAATGGTTCATGGAACATCTGGCGGGCCTGCGCCGTGACCCCGCAGTCCCGGGCGGAGCCCGCTGGATCATCGCTCCCCAGCCGGTCGGCCACCTCACCTGGGCCCGGGCCGAACACCGGTCGCCCCGCGGCTGGTTGCGCGTGCGATGGGAGCGCCGGGCCGGCCAATTCCAACTGGACGTCGAAGTACCGCCCAACGTAACCGCCGAGGTCGCCCTGCCCGAAACCGATCCCGCCCGGGTCCGCGAATCAGGCAAACCCGCCTCCATGGCCCACGGAGTCCGGCTCCTTGAGCCCGCCGCGGGTCGTACCCGCTATGAAATCGGCAGCGGCAGGTACCGCTTCGAATGTCCGCTCACGACTGCCAACCCTGATCGGCCCTGACACCCCCGGGCCGATAAAACCCGGCCGCCCGCCCCGCAGCCGCCCATTTCCCCTGAGAACCCTGCTGCGCTTTGCCCAGCCCCAGGACGCACCCGACAATCGAAACCTGCTCACCACGAAACCGGAATGCGGATCGTGCGGCCCAGCCGGTTCCGGTAGTACACGTGGCCATGTTCCCGGCCGTACTCGTGCAGCATCCGCGTCAACTTCACGTCGTAGCAGCAGTACTCCGCAATCTCCAACAGCCGGCCCTGCTTGTACCATTCCAGCGCCTGCATCCCCTCGGCGGTCTTCTCCACGCCAAAGGTCGCCGAGACCAGGGCATCCAGGGATGGCCGGTGCTGCAAATGCTCCTGCAGGCTCACCAGCAGATCCAGCGTGGGCAACTGCCGCAGATCCAGCGCCGTGTACCCGTGGAGCACCTCGTAATCGAACCGCAGAATGTTGAAACCCACCACCAGATCCGCCCGTTGCAGGTCCCGGATCAGCGCGTCCACATCGCTCTCGGTATAAATCTCATAACGGCCGCGCGCCGTGCTGTAGGTCACCCCAATGCTCATCCCCATGCGGCTGATCTGGCCCCAACCGCCCACTTCACCGGCCGACTTCTGCGTTTCGAGATCGAAATAGACGATGTTCTTCACGGTGGGCAGGATGAAACCGACGCGGGGTGCGGGTGGCAAGACCGGAGCCCCGCTCGATGCGGAACGCAACCGGGATAAACCCGCCGCAAATGCCTTTCAGTCCCAACCGTAATCCGAGCATGACACGCCCCGGGCCTGCCGGTACCAGGTCAGGAACACCAGGAGAGCCTTTTGCCACCGCGGGACGCGCACCGGCGCACCCTCAAACACGTTGAACCCGCGCCGCTCCAGCCGGAGCAACAACCGCCAATACACCGCGCCCATCAACTCCGCCGCAATCAGCGCGCGTCGGTCGGCCTCGGGCAACCGGTCCCGCGCCTCCCGGTAGTGGCGTCGGGCCCGCCGCGCCACCGTCCGCGCCGCCCCGGCATAGGCCGGTGTGTACCGGCCCTCCAGAATCTCCTCCTCCCGCACCCCGTGCGCACGCAAAACCTCCCGCGGCAAATAAATCCGGTCCCGCAGGGCATCAGTGCGGACGTCCCGCAGGATGTTCGTCAACTGCAGGGCGCGGCCCAGTGCCACCGCATAGTCCCGGGAGGCGGGATCGCCACACCCGAAAATCGGCAGGCTCAGCAAACCGACCACCGAGGCCACACGGTAACAATACAGATCCAGTTCGTCCCAGGTCTCATAACGCCGGATTTCCAGGTCCATTGCGACCCCGCACAGCAACTCCTCGAACAACTCCAACGGCAGCCGATACCATTGAATGACCGGCTGCAGTTCGCGGCAGACCGGCAGGTGCGGTGTCCGGCCCGCGTAGGCCCGGTGCAGGTCCTCCCGCCACAAAGCCAGCCGCGCCCGCTGTTCCTCGACGCTCAGCCCGGGTGCATCCGCCACGTCGTCCACCTCCCGGCAAAACGCGTACAGGGTGGCCATGTCGTCGCGGGTGGTGGCCGGCAACAGGCAAAACGCCAGGGCCAGGTTCGACGCACTGCGCTGGGTGATTCGCCGGCTCTCTTGCATGCCCGGCACGGATCAGGAACCCGTGTTGGTCCCCGACGGCGCCGGGCCGCCGGGCGGCGGCGTGGCAGGAGGCGGTGTCGTGCCCGGGCCGGGAGCCGAACCGGAAGACGGGGACGCCGCAACCGAACCCGCAGGGGACGAGGGCGTCGCACCGCCGGCCGGCTGCCGGATGGGCGGCAGCCCGCCCGTCTCCGCCAGGGTGGGATTCCGATGATGATACCGATGTTTGCGGCGCCGGCGCCGCCGCGGCTTGAACAACGAAAGCAGCCCCGTGTCTTCCAGCTTGGGCGAACGATACCGAACCAGGGTCACCCCCTCCTGAGAACCCAGCCGACGGCGCCGACGCCGGGTCCGCACGATGGTCAGCCACACCACCAGAATCAACGTCAGGGCCATCACCACCAGCAAAATGGGCAGAAAATCCCTCAACTGCGTGCCCCACCGCGGCGGAGCAGGCACCACCGTGGGCGCCGGAACCAGGGGTGTCGAAGCCAGAAACAACGCAGACAAATCCGAAAGGTTCATGGCGAGGAAGCCGACGAATCCGCGGACGCGGGTTCGGTATCCGTGTCGGATTGGATGTTGAGCCGTTGCATGCGATACCGCAGCGCGTGCCGGCTGAGCCCCAAACGCTCGGCCGCCCGACCGATGTTATACTGACACTGCTCCAGGATGGCCAGAATCAACCGCTTTTCGTACGCCGCCAGCAGGTCGTCCAGGGTCTGACCCGGCGCGGGCAACGACGGCAGCTCCTCGGACCCGCCCCGCGCATGCAGCCGCGCCTCCAGTTCAAAGTCCGGCAGGCTGGTCGCCTGGATCTCCGAGGTCGTCTCCAGGATCAACGCCCGCTCGATCACGTTCCGGAGCTCCCGCACATTGCCCGGCCAGTAATGGGACAACAACTTCTTCCGCGCGGCGGGCGTGAACCCTCGAATGTTGCGACCCAGCGTCTGGTTGAACTGCCTCAGAAAATGTTCGGCCAACAGCAGCACATCATCCCCCCGCTCGCGCAGCGGCGGCAGCCGGAACTGGACCACGTTCAGACGATGAAACAAATCCTCGCGGAACTGGCCCTCGTGAATGGCCCGGACAATGTCCCGGTTCGTGGCCGCGATCACCCGCACGTTCACCCGCAGTTCCTGGGTGCCACCCACCCGGGTGAACGTGCCGTCCTCCAGGAACCGCAGCAACTTGGCCTGCAAAGGCCGGCTCATGTCGGCAATCTCGTCCAGGAACAGCGTCCCGCCGTCGGCCTCCTCCACCCGGCCCGGCTTTTGCCGAACCGCCCCGGTGAACGCGCCCTTTTCGTGTCCGAACAATTCGCTCTCCAGCAGCGTGTCCGGAATGGCCGCGCAGTTGATGCGCACGTAGGCCGCCTCACGCCGCCGGCTCAAACCGTGCAGGGCACCCGCCACCAACTCCTTGCCGGTGCCGCTCTCGCCCAGGATCAACACCCGCGCGTCCGTGGCGGCCACCGTCTGAATCATCTGGCGCAATTCTCGGATCCTGGGACACTCGCCCACGATCTGCGACAGATCCGTCACCACCCCCACCTGCGTCCGGAGTCGCTGGTTCTCCTGCTTCAGCCGCCAGTGCTCGGCGCAGCGTTCCACCGCATGCAGCAGCTCCTCCGGTGCAAAAGGCTTGGGCAGGTAATCAAAGGCCCCCGCGCGAATGGCCTGGACCGCCTGCTTGGGCGTGGCGTAGGCGGTGATCATGAGCACGGGCACATGCGGCCACCGCTGCCGCACCCGGGTGAGGAAATCGTAACCGTTCATCCCGCCCAGCCGCACGTCGGTGATCACCAGGAAAAACTCCTCCTCCGCCAACAGCGGCAGCGCCTGCTCGGCCGATTCCACGTCCACAACCTCGTATCCCTCCGGCTCCAGCAACGCACGCAACGAGCGCCGCAAGTTGGGCTCGTCGTCTACGATCAACAAGGGTGGCAGTGCCGGTTTCATGCCCTACGGCTCATCCGTCCTCAACGTCGGGCCCCCGCCCGACCGGGCCGCTTCCGGGGGCCTCATCCAAACCTCTTTGCGCAACCCGTCCCCACCTCCTCAAGCCGCAAACCCGGCCCCGTTCGATGGGGCTCCGTCCATGGCCCGGATGGGGAACGTTACGGTGAACCGGGCCCCTTTTCCAAGCTCCGACTCCACGCGCACCCGTCCCCCGTACAACTCCGTGTTGTGCTTCACAATCGCCAGGCCCAGACCGGTCCCCTTGGGCCGCATGGTGAAGTACGGCTCGAAAATCCGCTCCAGTTTGTCCGCCGGAATACCGGGTCCGTTGTCGCTCACCACCACCTCCAGCACGGTGTCGGAAACACAACGCGCACTCACCTTCACCTCCCCTCGCCCGTCCAGCACATCCCGGGCATTCTGAAGCAGGTTCACCAGCACATCGTCAAAATGCCGCCGCTGCATCAGCAACACGGGTAGCGGCTCGCGCAACTCCAGTTCAACCCGGATGCCGGTGTCGAGCCCCGGTGGAAACACCCGCCGCACAGCCCGCTCGATGGCCTCGCGAACCGGCACCTTCTCCACGCGGCCCTCGCTCAGCTCCGCATAACCCATGACCTGGGTGATGATGCGGTCGGCCTTCTCCACCTCCTCCTGGATCAGTTCCAGACTGGAAGCCGCCGCCGGATCGGCCCCCACCCGGCGCCGGAGCGTGAAGGCCGCGTTGTTGATGATCGCCAACGGGTTCTTGATCTGATGGGCAAATTCCGCCGCCAACCGCCCCGCCGCATGCAACTGGGCCGAACGCGCCGCAAATTCCTTGGCCTCCTCCTCCACCTGACGTTGGCGCGCGGCCAGAACCTGCACACCGTAACAGCAGAACGTCAGCAGCCACAGGATCACCAGCCGCAACAGGAACGGCTCACCCGGCACCTCCGTCACCTCCTCCGGTTGCACCACATACCGCGACAGCGGCAACAACCGGTTCAGCTCATCAGCCAGCACCTGCCGCAGCAACTCCTCCTGCCCCGGCACATGCGCCAGTTCGCGAATCCGCTCCCGCGCCGCCTCGGAAAGCCGCTGCCACAACAACCGGCCCAGCGTGTCGTTGCCCTGCTGCAGCCGGGCCGCCACCGCATACGGATCCGGCAGATCCAACGGCCGGATGGGCGGGATGGGCTTTCGCTGCGCACGCGGCGGCAGTTGGGGCACGGACAGTTCCTGACTGCGCAGCCCCGGCTCCACCAGCCCGGCCAGCAGGAAAAACCCGCTCAGCAGCAGATTCAACACCAGCTGGGGCGTGGCCAGCGGAATGCAGATCGAGTTCAGTACGATCAGGGCCGGGAAAACCCAGTACAACACGCTGTCAAAGCCGCCGGTCAGAACCGTCAACCCGCCCAAAAACAACCCGTCGGCAAACCCCAACACGAACGAAATCCACTGCACCGTCCCCGGCGGAAACCGGCGCACCCCCAGCAACACCGCCCAGCCAACCAGGTTCAACCCGACGTAAACGAAGAAAAACTCCCGCAGCGCCTCCAACACCACGCCGAACGAGGAATCCGGTTGCTCGGCCCACGGCGCCCCCAACATGTAATGGTACACCGCCGCCAGCACCACCAGCTTGGCCGGCAACACCACCTCCCGCTGCAACCGCTGCACGCGCCGGTCCTGCTGCACCGCCTGTGCCGCCGGTGCCTCCAGCAAGCGGACCAACCGCGCCAACCACGATCGGATCCCCTTCATGCCACCGCGGGCGCGGACGGGCCGGACCCGGCCGATCCGCTCCCCAACCGCGCCAATACATGCGCCGCGATCTGATCAATCGGCCACAACCGGCCGATCCCCTCATAGCCGCAGGCCAGCAAACCCGTGTCCGGCCCGATGAATTCCACACCCCGCCGACGCAGCACCTCCACATTCGCCTGCGTGGCCGGATGCAGCCACATCTTGCCGTTCATCGCCGGCGCCACAATCACCGGTGTCTCCGGCCGTAACGCCAGCGCCATGCAGGTCAACGCATCGTCCGCCAACCCGTGCGCCAACCGCGCCAGCGTGTGCGCCGTGGCCGGAGCAATCAACAGCAGCTCCGCCCAATCCGCCCACTGGATGTGCGTGGGCTGCCAGCCTTCGACTGTGTCATAAAGGTCCGTCACCACCGCGTGCCGCGACAGTGTCTGAAACGGCACCTCCGTCACAAACCGACGCGCATCCGCCGTCAACACCACGCGAACCTCGCAGCCGGCCCTGACCAGCAAACTGCACAGATCCACCGCCCGATGCGCCGCAATCGAACCGGTGACACCCAGAATGATGTTGCCCATGCGCTTCATCGTCCCCGGCCGGGTTGTCCCCGGCGTCCCTCTCGACCCGCCTTCGACAGAACCCGGAACCGTCCGCAGCCCCTCCCGGGGCGCCGGGCCCGTCAAAACATCGGAGCCCTCTGCCGAAACACCCGCATCTTCTCCGCCTCCAGAATCGTCTCCAACCGGGTCACGTCCTCGGCGATGCTCCCACTGAGAATCAGATAATCGAATTCGTGCCAGCGGGCAATTTCGGTTCTGGCCATGGCCAGCCGCCGCTGAATCACCTCCTCGGAATCCGTACCCCGCCGCCGAAGCCGACCCTCCAGCACCTCCATGGACGGCGGCGTCAGAAACACCGTCACCAGCGCCCGCCGCAAAATCGGATCCTCCTGCGCCCGGGCCCGGATCGCCGCCGCCCCCTGCACATCCACGTTCAACAACACATCCGATCCCGACCGCAGCCGGTCCACCACCTCCCGCCGCAACGTCCCGTACCCGTACCCGTACACCGTGGCGTGCTCGAGGAATTCCCCGGCCGCCACCTTCCGCGCGTACGTCTCCGGATCCAAAAAGTGGTAATCGACCCCGTCCCGTTCCCCCGGCCGCGGCGGCCGCGTGGTGCAGGTCACCACCCGACTCAGGCCCGGCCGGCGTTTCAGCAGCTCCTGGCACAGCGTGGTCTTGCCCGCCCCCGACGGCGCCGACAACAACAACAACACGTTCCCACAACCCTCCGCCGCGCCCCCGTCAGGCCGGTCGGCACCCTCCACCCCGCGGAACGTCTCCCGCTCCGGTTCACCCGAAAATGCCCTGCTCGTGCCGTTCATTCGACGTTCTGCACCTGCTCGCGAAACCGGTCCAGCTCCGTCTTCAGCCGGACCACTTCACGACTGATCCGGGCGTCGTTCGCCTTGACGCCCAGCGTGTTCACCTCGCGATACATCTCCTGCGCCAAAAAGTCCAACGTCCGCCCCACCGGTTGCCGGCTCCGCCGGCACTGCTCGAACTGCTTGAAGTGGCTCTCCAGCCGGGTCAGCTCCTCCGTGATGTCCGTCCGCTCCGCAAACAGGACCACCTCCTTCATCAGGCGCTCATCCTGATCGGTCACGCCCGACAACCCGGCCTCCCGAATCCGTTGCAACAATTGTTTCCGGTACCGCTCCACCGCCCGGGGTGCCCGCGCCCGAATCCGCGCCACCGCACGGCGCATCCGCTCAATCCGGCGTGCCAGGTCCTTCTCCAAATGGGCCCCCTCCCGCTTCCGCATCCGCAACAGCCCGGCCAGTGCACGGTCCAGAGCCGCCCGGGCCACCGGCCAGAGCTTCTCCCACGGCACCTGCGGACCGTTCGACTGAAACAGACCCGGCACCCGCAGCAAATGCTCCAGGGTCACCTCGTCCGAAATCCCCAACCGACGCGCCAGCCGCCGCAGCTCCGTCACCCACGCCGCCGCCACCGCCGGCTCCAAACGCGGCGCCACCCACGCCGCATTCAGATACTCAACCAGCACACGACCCTGGACGCGGCCGCGCTCAATATGCCGGCCGATCCACTCGCGCATCGGGCCTTCCAACACCTCCAGATCCCGGGGCAACGTCAACAGGATCTCGGCCTGTTTGCGATTCACCGAGTTCAGCTCCACCGTGATCCGGAGGCCATATCGCTGGCATACGCCCCGTCCATGTCCGGTCATGGACTGCATGCCCCGCAGCATGCCGACCCCGCACCGCCTTGTCGAATCCGGAATCCAAATGCGGTTTTGTGCCCACGGTTTTGCCCTTTCGACGCCCCTCAAATCGGCTAGATTCCCCGCAACATGGAAGGCTTGCTGGCGCTGGACATCGCCCTGTTCCGACTCATCCACGACCAGTGGCAAAACCCGCTGTTCGACCGTCTGATGCCCATCCTCAGCGGGCACCCCCTGTTTTATCCGGCGGTCCTGACGCTGGCCGCCTTCATGCTCTGGCGCGGGGGCAGGCGCGCCCGACTCTGCCTGCTCATGCTGCTGCTGCTGTTGCCGGCCGGCGACGGCCTGGTCTGCAACACCATCAAAAAAGCCGTCGGTCGCCCCCGCCCCTACGCCGCCCTGGAAGGGGTCGAACCCCGAACCGGCAGCGGCCAAAACCGCGGCAAAAGCATGCCCTCCGGCCATGCCTTCAACTGGTTTGCCGCCACCACCATCCTGGCCCTGTATTACCGCCGCAGTTGGCGGTTCATGCTGCCCATGGCCGTTGCCGTCGCCTACTCCCGCGTCTACAACGGCGTGCATTACCCCTCCGACGTGCTGGCCGGCGCCATCCTGGGCAGCGGTTACGCACTGGCCGGCACCGTCGCCCTCAACGAGCTCTGGCAACGCGCCGGCCGACGCTGGTTCCCTCTCTGGCATGCACGGTGTCCCCGAATCGTTCCGCCCTGGCCACCCCAACCCGTGGCCGACGCCACCCCCACAACCGCGGAAACCACCAGGCAACAGGAGGAATCCCACTGGCTCCGCGCCGGCTGCCTGCTCATTGCGCTGTTGCTGGTGGGCCGCTGGGCGTACGTGGCCAGTGACATCATCCAGCTCTCCGAGGACGAAGCCTACCAGTGGCTCTGGTCCAAGCGACCCGACATCGGTTACTACAGCAAACCGCCGCTCATCGCCTGGGGACACTGGATCACCACCCGTCTCTGGGGCGACACGCAGTTCGGCGTGCGTTTCTTTGCACCCCTGATCGGGGCCGTTCTGGGTCTGAGCCTCCTCCGCTTCCTGGCCGGCTGGATCGGTGCCCGGGGGGCGGTCCTCTTTCTGCTCATGATCGCCACCACGCCCCTGCTGGCCGTGGGCAGTACACTCATGACGGTGGACCCCTGGAACGTCCTGTTCTGGACCCTGGCCATGATCGCCGGCTGGCGCGCCACACAACCCGGGGCCTCAACCCGCGACTGGCTCTGGGTCGGCCTCTGGATGGGCCTGGGCAGCCTCAGCAAGTACACCGCACTCATGCAGTGGCTGAGCTGGGGACTCTGGTTCCTGCTCTGGCCACCGGCACGCATCCACCTGCGCCGGCCCGGTCCCCACCTCGCACTCCTCGTCAATCTCCTCTGTTTGACCCCCCCGCTCCTCTGGAACTGGCAGCACGATTGGGTCACCATCCGGCACGTGGCCGAAGACGCCAACGTGGGCCAACCCTGGCGGTTTACCCTGCGCTACCTCGCCGAATTCCTCGCCGGCGAAACCGTGTTGTGGAATCCGGTCTGGTTCGGTGCCATGGGATTGGCCGTGGCGGGCTTGTTCCGGCATTACCGCAGGGAACCGCGCCTGCTCTACCTCTTCAGCATGGGCGCCCCGGTCTTCCTCGTTTATCTCGCATGGACCCTCCATTCCCGGGTGATGCTGAACTGGATTGCCCCCTCGATCCTGCCCCTGCTTGCAATGACAGCCGTTTTCTGGCACCTGCGGCGGCCGGCATGGCAACCCTGGCACCGGCGGGCCTTCGGAGCGGGACTGGCCCTCGGTTTGCTCATCCTGCTGCCCATGCACGACAGTCGTCTCATCACCCGTGCCACCGGCATCGTCCTGCCCATCAACATGGACCCGCACCACCGCGTGCGCGGCTGGAAGGAGACCGCCGAACTGGCCGCCCGCGCCCGCGCCGAACTCCAGGCCGAGGGCCGGCCGGTCCTCCTCATCGGCGACCACTACGGTATCACCAGCCTCATGACCTTCTACCTGCCCGAAGCCCGCGCCGCCCTGCCCGACCAGCCCATCGTCTTCTGCCTGACCACGCCGCGTCCCAAAAACCAGTTCTGGTTCTGGCCCGGCTATGAAAACCGCAAAGGCGCCTCCGCCATCTTCGTCCAACGCCTCAAATCCAACGTCCGAATCCGCGACTGGCTGAAAAACCCCACCGACCCCCAAGGGCGCTGGCATGCACCCGAACCGCGGGATCCACCACCCGTGTTACTGGAACAGTTCGAACAGGTCGTCAGCCTGGGGGTGTTTCCGGCCGTGTGGAAGGGCCAACCCCAACAGTGGGTCCAGATCTATGCCTGCCGGAACCTGCGCTGAGTCACGTCCGCCCCTGCCGCTCCCGGATACGCCGACCACCCGCAAGGTCTGGCGCATTCATGATTACCGCCTGGACCTGACACTGCAGTGCGGACAGGCCTTCCGCTGGCAACGACACGGCCCGCGCTGGTGGGGCGTGGCGGACGGGAAACCCGTGGAACTCGTCCAGAACGGAACCCTCCTGCAGGCCCGCGTGCCCGAACCCGTCCCGGACTGGGCATGGCTCGAAAACTACCTCCAACTCCATGCCCCGCTGCCCGCCATCTGGGCCACATTTCCCGACGATCCCCACCTCCACCGCGCCCGCGCCCAATGGCACGGACTGCGACTGCTGCGTCAGCCGGCGTGGGAATGCCTGGCCTCGTTCCTCCTCTCCAGCTGCAAACGCATCGAGCAAATCCAACAGGTGATCGAACGCCTCTGCCGCCGTTGGGGCGACCCCTTGCCCGCCCTCGAGGGCCTGCCGACACTGTATTCGTTCCCGCCCCCCGGACGAATCGCCGCCGCCACGGAAGCCGAACTCCGCGCCTGTGGAGCCGGATTCCGCGCCCCTTATCTGCTGGCCGCGGCCCGGGCCGTCGACCAGGGCCGGTGCCCCTTGGACGAACTGCCCCGGCGCACCTACCCCGAAGCCCGCGCCGCCCTCATGAACCTGCCCGGAGTAGGCCCGAAAATCGCCGACTGTGTCTGCCTGTTCGGCCTGGGGTTTCTGGAAGCGTTCCCGGTGGACACCTGGATCGCCCGGGTCATGCGCGAGCGCTACTTCCGGGGCCGGCGCGTGTCCGAGGAAACCCTGGCGGAATTTGGCCGAAGCCGTTTCGGCCCCTACGCCGGGTACGCCCAACAATACCTCTTCCACGACCGCCGCATGACGGATCGCCCACGTGAGGCCCACCTCCACAACCCGCCGAGCGGGTGAACGGAACGGCACCCCCGCCGGGACCGCGCCGGGTCAACGGTCGCCGCCAGCCCCGTCCACATCCAGGAATTTCCCCGGGTTGAGAATGCCCTTCGGATCCAGGAGAGCTTTGATGCGCCGGTGCAGTTCCCGCACCTCGGGCGGCACCGCCAGCGGCCACCACCGCTGTTTGGCCAGGCCGATGCCATGCTCGCCCGTGATGGCACCGCCCCATGCCAACACCTGACGGAACAACTCGTCCAGCGCAGCCTCCGCCTTCTCCCGCATCCCCGGCTGCCCGAAATCGACCATCAGATTGGTGTGGATGTTGCCATCCCCCGCATGGCCGAAACATGCCACGGCAATCCCGTACTTCTTTTGCAGCCGGGCCGCGAAATCGAACAAATCCTCCAGCCGGCTCCGCGGCACCACGATGTCCTCGTTCAACTTGGTCAGGCCCGTATCCCGCAGCGCATAGGAAAACTCCCGCCGAATCTGCCAAACCTCCTCACACGCCTCCGGCCCCAGCCCCACCTGCACCGACCGCGGCCGATGGAGCCGGATCAATTCCCGCACGTGGCGGATTTCGCTCCGAACCGATCGTTCCTGACCGTCCAGCTCAACGATGAGCATCGCCCGGCAACCGCGCAGCCGTTCGCTGCCGGTCCGACGATAAGCCGCCTCCAGGGTAAACGAGTCGGCCAGTTCCAACGCCGAAGGCAAATACCCCGCCTCCAAAATCCGGTGCAGGGCGCCCACCGCATCTCGCATCCGGGAGAATCCCACCGCCAGGTTCGCCCGATAGGGCGGCAACGGCAGCAGCTTCAACGTCGCCTCGGTCACCACCCCCAGCAGACCCTCCGACCCCACAAACAACCGGTGCAGATCAAAACCGGTTTTGTTCTTGTGCGTGCGGCCGCCCAGCCGCAGGACCGTCCCGTCCGCCAGCACCACCTCCAACCCCAGTACATAATCGCGCGTCACACCGTACTTGAGGCAGCGCGGCCCTCCCGCATTGGTGATGATGTTGCCGCCGATGGTGTTGTCCGCCCGACTGGCCGGATCCGGCGGATAAAACAACCCGCGCTTCTCCACCTCCTCCTGCAGGCGCGCCGTCACCACACCCGCCTGCACCACCGCCACAAAATCCCGCGGATGAATCTCTCGAATCCGGTTCATCCGGGCCAGCGAGAGCACGATGCCGCCCTGTACCGGCACGCACCCACCCACATAACCATGACCGGCCCCGCGCGCCGTCACGGGAATGCCGTGTTCATGGGCAAAGCGCATCGTGCGCACCACCGTGTCGGTGCTGCGCGCCAGCACCACCACGTCCGGCCGGTGCACCACAAACCACTTGTCCGTCGCATGCGCCTCCAGCGCCGCATCGTCGCGGCGCACCTCCCCCGCCGGCAACAACCGCTCCAACCGGCGCACCCATTCAGCCGACGGATTCATTCCCGCCCGCCGGCTCCGAACCTTCGAGGAAACTTCGGACTTCATCGGCTTCGCTCTCCGGCACCTGGACCAGGATCCCGCCGGCCGCCATCGAATAACCCTCCAGCGCCAGGGCAGCCGTCTCATGCATGACGTGAGGATGAAACCCCGCGGCGTCCAGGCGCGCACGCAACAACTGCGCCTGGGCGGGTTGAAAAAACCGTCCCACGGTCACCAGCCTCATACATGCCTCCTACATTCAGGAGGAGGCGGACGCGCCCGGACCCGGCCGGTCAGCGGACCCTGCCAGCTCGGCAAAGATCATCACCCCGGCCCCGGTCTGCAAGGAGCTTTCCACCCGCACCTCCACCTCCCGGCCAATGAACGGCCGACCGCCGTTGACCACCACCATCGTACCGTCCGGCAGATAACCCACGCCCTGATCCCGTTCCCTGCCCTCCCGCACAATCCGCAGCCGGATCACCTCGCCCGGTAACAAGACCGTGCGCAAACACCGCGCCAGTTCGTGCAGGTTCACACAGGTCACGCCCTGCAGCCCGGCCACCCGCGCCAGGTTCGCGTCATTGGTGAAAAGCCGCGCCCCGAGATTCCGCGCCAGTCGGATCAGTTTCCCGTCCACCCCGGCCTCATCCGGGTAATCCGCCTCGTGCACCCGCACCTCGTTGCGTTTTGCCTTCTGGATGCGATTCAGCATCTCCAAACCGCGCTGTCCCCGGGCGCGTTTGCCGGGATCGGCCGAATCGGCCAATTGATGCAACTCCCGCAAAACAAACCGCGGCACCACCACCGTGCCCTGCAGAAAATTCGACTCCAGCAACTCGACGATCCGGCCGTCAATGATCGCGCTGGTGTCCAGCACGATCCATGAATCCGAAGAGCCCCGCGGCACAAACCGCACGTATGGGATGATCAGCGAAAAGTCCTCCTTGTTGCTGCGCATCGCCAGCACCATCCCAATGTACCCGAAGGCCAGAAACAACCCCAACCGCACCAGCCAGCGCGTGCCCGGATCGGTGGTGTCGAACAAGCCGGAATGATCAATCAACTGCGCCACCACCATCCCCAGGATCAACCCGAACGTCACAGCGGAAAATGCGCGCAGGGAAAAGCCCTTCAGCATCTCATCCACCGCGATCATCAGACCGCCGAAGCCGAATCCCGCCACCACACCCCACCAGGCCTGCCCGGCATACTCGGGACGCAACTGGCCCACGGCCCAGCCGGCCGCTCCACACAGTCCCAGGAAGAAAATGCGGATCACCCAAATCGTCATGGCCAATCAGGGATACGGATGATGGGGCGCACGAAGCACCTCCCGGTTGGTCGTTCCACGCGCCGGCTCCGATCGCGGCTTCCACAACAACCGCCACAATCCCAGCCGGTTCAAATTGCTGGTGGTCACCGCAAGGTTGGCCGCAATCTCCTCCACATGCCGCGCCAGGCCCTCATCGGCCAACAATCGGCCCGCCACACCCCGCCCGGCCCGCAAATCCTGCAGGATCGCATCCGCCTGGGCGCTCACCGACTTCAACCGCTCCAGAATCAGATCCAACTCGTTGGTGTGAGCCTCCAGGGTCCGGTTCAGTTCGTGGGTGAACCGGCCAAACTCGGCCGTGGCAAAGTTCAGGTTGCTCAATGCCGTCTCCACCGCGGGCGTTTGCGTCTCCAGCAGCCGGTCCACCCGGTCCATGGCCCGGGCCGCCCGCGTCGAAAACGTGCCCAGCTGCTCCAGCGTGTTCGAAACCTGCACCAGGGTCGGCTCGTTCAACACCAGGCGCCGGATGTCGGCAATGGCCGCGTCCAACCGCCGTGCGGTTTGGTCCAACCGCTGAATGAACCCCGCGGCATCCCGTGCCGTCTGTTGCAGGTTGAACGGCGGAGGGCATTCCGCCTCCTCCCCCGGCTCGAAATACCGCGCCGGGCCGTTGGTTCCCGGATAAATCGCCACGTACCGGTCTCCGAGAAAGCCGCTCTGCTCGATCACAAACACCGCATTGGTGCGAATGCGGTACTGCTGCAGAATCTCCAGCCGCAGCCGCACCACGCCGGTCTCCGGGTCCAGCGTCAGTCCGACCACGTTACCCACCGGATACCCGGCCATCAAAACCGAGGCGCCCTTTTTGATGCCGCCCACATCCGTGGTCCGCAAATAAAGCTCGTACGTGCGCGCAAACCGGGTAACACCCTTGCTGAAGCTCACCAACAGGAGCGCCAGCAACACCAACCCCACCGCCACAAACGCGCCCACCTTCCATTCCAGGGACCGGTTCTCCATGGCTCAAAAGTCGGGATGCTTCGGATCCGACACGCCGTCTATGAAACGCCGGATCACCGGGTCGGTCGAGGCAAAGATCGCCTCCGTGGGCCCCACCGCGTAAATCCGTTTCTCGTGCAACAGCGCGGCCCGGTGCCCCACCCGCCGCGCACTCCGCATGTCGTGGGTCACCACCACACTGGTCACCCGCAAATGATCCCGGATCCGGATGATCAGCTGGTCAATGGAATCCGACACGATCGGGTCCAGCCCGCTGGTCGGTTCGTCGTACAATAGGATCTCGGGCCGGTACACAATCGCCCGGGCCAGCCCCACCCGCTTGCGCATCCCGCCGGACAACTCCGCCGGCCGCTTGTTCTCGATCCCGGGCAGGTCCACCAGCTCCAGCGCCTCCGCCACCCGCCGCGCGATCTCCCCGGGCGTCAGATCCCGACGGTTCCGGAACGCAAACGCCACATTCTCCGCCACGCTCAGCGAATCAAACAGGGCCGCACTCTGAAACAGCATCCCGAACTTCCGCCGCACCTCCAGCAACCGGCGCTCGTCCATCCGCGTGATGTCCTGCCCGTCCACGATCACCGAACCCTCGTCCGGTTGCAGCAACCCGATGAGATGCTTCAACAGCACACTCTTGCCGCAGCCGCTGCGGCCCATGATCACCAGCGACTCACCCCGCTCGATCCGCAGATCAATCCCCTCCAGAACCGTCTGCGACCCGAACCGCTTGGTCAAACCGCGCACCTCGATCATAACCCAAGGGCGGTCAACAACGGGGTCAACCCCAGGGTCAGGAAAAAGTTGGCCACCAGAATCGAAATCGACGCCACCACCACCGCCTCGGTCGTGGCCCGCCCCACCCCCTCGGCCCCCAACCCGCAATTCAGTCCCTTGTAACAGCCCACCAACGCCACAATCC